>JAJZMA010000256.1 GCA_021850405.1 bacterium | reverse complement strand
CGTGTCGTACCGGCCCTCTACCTGCTGTTCACTGCCCTGTACTCGCTGGCAGCACTGGTGGTGTTCATAGGGCTCCTCATGCAGGGAGGACTCGTGACAGTGCTCGCAATCATTTTTGTCCCGCTGGGGTTCCTTCTCTACCTGACGCTCGCCAGGATCTCCCTGGAACTGGTGATGATCCTGTTCCGGATTGGGGAGGACCTGCATGCTCTGCGGGAGGAATCGGGGATCAGGCAGCCGCGAGCTACCTCCCAGCCGCCGGCAGCCCCACCGCTGTAGCGGCCCGGGAGCACCGGCTGCGTTCCAGATTATTGCCCCATCTCCTGGCAACTGCAGGAAGGGAAAGCCGCTGAGTGGGGGTGGGCCCGTGACAACAGGCTGGACCGTGCTGGAGCCTGGGTACACCGGGGGGCTAAACACTTGCCTCCGGGGCCAGATGCTGCTTTCTCCGTACAGCGGCATGGCATACGCAGGTGGTTCTGTGCCACTATCGGCAAGATGCTAGCGACAGAGACAGGCCAGAGCCACGGTCAGAACGACGGCAGGATAACCGGCATAATTGGCGGCTCGGGCCTCTATCAGCTGCTGTCCAGTGGAGTGCCAGCTGGTGTTGAGACACCTTATGGTGCCCCTAGCGATGCGATCGTGCGGGGAGAGATGGGAGGAAGGCACGTGCTCTTCCTGCCCAGGCACGGGGTTGGGCATACAATCCCCCCGCACATGATCAATTACCGTGCCAATATCTGGGCGCTGCATGCACTGGGGGCGCAGGCTGTGATATCGGTGACCGCTGTGGGCAGCCTCCGCGAGGACCATGCCCCAGGCGATCTTGTCTGCTGTGACCAGTATATGGACGCTACCCACTCAAGGGCGGGTACTTTTTTTGATGGTCCAGAGGTCAGGCACACCAGCATGGTCGACCCTTTTTGTCCCATCTGGCGCCAGGTGGCCGTCTCTGAGGGCAGATCTGCAGGAATGAGGGTTCACGATGGGGGATGTGTCGTAACGATTCAGGGCCCGCGTTACAGCACGCGGGCTGAGTCACGGCGTTTTGCAGCCTGCGGAGCAGACGTGATCGGCATGACCCAGTGTCCTGAGGTTGCTCTGGCGCGTGAACTGGGGATGTGCTACCTCATGCTCGGGTTGATCACAGATTATGATGCAGGCCTGGAGACCAGCCCTGCGGTGCCTCCCGTCTCAGAAAAGCAGGTGGTTGCCGCCATGGAGGAGAACCTGGGCCGCGTCCGGCAGATTGTAGAAAGGGTGGTTGCCCGTGCTCCTGTGGAGACTGCCTGTAGCGCGTGTGGGGCTGCATGACTGAGCCGACCCTCCTTGCGCTGGACCAGGGGACAAGCGGTACCACTGGCCTCCTGATTACGCAGCAGGGTGAAGTTGTCGCAAGAGCCTACTGCCCGGTCAAGGTGTCCTATCCCCGCCCAGGGTGGGTGGAGCAGGACCCACTGGAGCTGGAGGACAGTGTGCGTACGGTGCTGCATGAGCTTGAGCATGAGGGGAGAAAAGTGCTGGTGGCTGGTCTTTCCAATCAGCGCGAGACAGTCATCTTCTTTGATCGCGCGACCCTTGAGCCGCTGGGGCCCGCCATAGTCTGGCAATGCCGCAGGGGGGCCGACCTGTGTGCCCGGTTGAGGAACCAGGGTCACGAGCCTCGGGTGCGGGAACTCACCGGGTTGCTTCTGGATCCTTATTTCAGTGCCACCAAGATAGCCTGGTGGCTGGCGGCAAACCCGGATCGCGCCGCTGCTGCACGGGACGGACGCATCTGCGCGGCGACTGTCGATGCGTGGATCACGGCCCGTATCACCAGCGAGCATCGCATCTGCACAGACCATTCTAATGCCAGTCGCACGCTCCTCTATGACGTAAATACAGGTGCATATAGCGATGAACTTTCCAGCCTGTTTTCTGTTCCACTTGCGATGCTCCCAGAGATTGTGGATACGGCAGGACGCGTTGGCACAATCACGTTTGGGAACGAAGCAGTTCCGCTTTCTTCAATCATCGGGGACCAGCAGGCAGCACTTTTCGGACAGGGGTGTGTCTCTCCCGGAATGGCAAAGAACACATACGGGACAGGTTCATTCCTCCTTGTAAATGCTGGAGCAGAGTGTCCTGTGCCGGCACACGGTCTCCTTTCGACTGTGGCATGGTCCATCGCTGGCAGGCGGCAGTTTGCTCTTGAGGGAAGTATATTTACCACTGGAGCAGCGATCAAGTGGCTGGTAGAAGCTGGCCTGCTGGATGCTGTGGAGAGCGCCCAGAAGGTAGCCACATCGGTTCCCGACAGTGCAGGTGTCTCCTTTGTACCGGCCCTTGCGGGGCTGGGTTCCCCATTCTGGGATGACCAGGCGCGTGCAGCCTTTGTAGGGATTACAGGGGGAACTACGCGGGCCCACCTGGTCCGGGCAGTGGTGGACTCCATCGCCTACCGGACCATGGATGTAGTCGACGCCATGGCGCGTGAAGCCTCAGTGCATCTGGTGGAGCTTCGGGTGGATGGTGGAGCATCCAGTATGGAGCACCTGTGCCAGCTTCAGGCAGACCTTCTCGCTGTTCCCGTAGCACGTGCCAGCAGCAGTGAAGCCACTGCCCGCGGAGCAGCAATGATGGCTGGCGTGGCCGAAGGCATCCTTGCACCGCGCGACGTACAGCAGCGCTTCCTCGAACGGGACCGCTTTATGCCCAGGCCCGTGGCAGATCCTGACGCGCTACGCTCTCGCTGGGCGTCGGTGGTCACGGCAGTCCGGGGGATTGGCGGTGCCAGCTGAGTCAGGAGATGCAGGCTCTGGTTTCCTGGCTGACAGGAGTGACATGCAGGATGGTTCCATGGCTTCACGGCAAGAGGTGGGAACCGGCGGCATGAGTGTCGACCCCACCGGGCCTGCCCCGGGCCCTCTCTCGCTGGTTACAGCGCCCCTGGCACCAGATGAGGCGGCAGCCACCATTCGCCCAGGCAGAAGTTTTCTTGAACTGGATCGGGTTGATATCCGCCTGCTTGCGTTGCTCATCGTGCTCGCGTTCGCACTCCGGATGCTCAGTCCAGTCACCCCTGGTGGCATCGGAACGATTGCCACTCCGCTCACCAGGGGGTCCTGCCAGACTGTGCCGCCGGCAGGGAAGACTGCGTGCGGATTTGTGTTCGATGAGGTGTATTTTCCGGTGGATGCCCTAAAGGATCTTTATGACCTTGATTATTTCGATCCCGAACCGCCCCTTACCAAGCTGCTCATAGCCCCTTCTATCGCAGCATTCGGTTTCAATGCCCTGGGCTGGCGCTTCACCTCGGCGGTTTCAGGGAGCCTCTTTGTTGGCCTTCTGTATCTCATCGGGAGGCGGCTGCGGCGGGAGCGTTTCCTCGGGCTCACTGCAGCATTATTTGTTTGCCTGGACGGACTGGCATTTGTCGAATCCCGTACCGGTGTCATTGACATGATTGCAGTCCTCTTTGCTGGAGCCCTCTACTATCTGCTGTTATTGCACTGGGCAGCCCGCACCCGGACGCAGTGGCTTTCTACCCTTTACATGCTGGCTATTGTCGGAGGACTGGCGCTCTCTGCCAAGGTGACCGCCCTGCCGCCACTTGCCATACTGGCAGGCTTGTCCACCGTTCGCTGGATGCATGCCAGGCGTTTCTGGAGCATGGCAGGTATTGCACTCCTGGTAGGTGGCACCTGCCTTGCGCTGTTTAAACCCCTAGACGGTCTTCTTGCAGGAGCTGTCGGGCTGCTACTCCTGCTATGGGGAGAGCGCTATCTCTATCCAGGGTGGCTTCGCCTTGCAAGGAAAACCGGAGGCAAGGGAGTAGGGACTGCTGGAATGCTCTGGCGTGCTGCAGCTGGGAGGCGCGCCCTGTTGCACTATGCCGCCGCACTTGTCGTTGTTGGTGTCATGTTTGCTGTGACCTACTCGCGCTATCTCACTATAGGGCACGTCCTCTAGGGGGTCTTGTAAATATCTACTGGCAGATCTGGTCCACTTTCAGCTATCAGGTGGCGGAGTGTCAGCCGCATCCGTACGCATCTGCCTGGTACACCTGGCCCGTGCTGCTGCACCCGGTCCTCTATTACTACCAGAGTTTTGCCGGGGGAAAGGTGGGGATGGTTACCAACATGGGAAATCCAGCACTCTGGTGGCCCGCCATTCCAGCACTGCTTGCCTGCGGATGGCTGGCGTTTTCGGGCAGGCTCAGGTGGCAGGCAGGCGCCTTCCTGCTTGCCTGCGCGAGTCTCGCAGTTGCAATTCTCAGTTTCCACGCGGGAGAACGGCCACCCCTGGTGTCGGTACGTGTCAATGTCGGGCTTGGGTTCCATCTGGCACTGATCGGAATTTTTGTAACTGGGGCTCTTTTGCTCTTTTACACCGCACAGAGGGGGAATTTTGTTCCTGGATTCATATCGCTTGGATTTCTGGTTGGCTGGATCATGTGGGCGCCTGGCAATGCAGCGCGCGTCCTGTTCCTGTACCACATGCTCGACGCACTGCCATTCATGGCCCTTGGGCTTGCATACATCCTTTCGCTCATGCGCAAGGCGGATATTCCGTGGTTTGGGAGCCGCAGACTGTCTCTGGCTGGCCCAGCTTACGGGATGGTGGTACTCGTGGTCGTCGGATTCCT
>JAJZMA010000265.1 GCA_021850405.1 bacterium | reverse complement strand
GCTATCCCACACCTCGCGCAAGCTAGCCTCGTCGGCAGCTGTCCGCATCCCGATGCCGCCACCACCAGCGCTGGCTTTCACGAGCACTGGATACCCTGCAGCTGCGGCTGCCTCTACCGCCTCGTGCAGACCAGAAAGCGCCCCACTGCCAGGAACAATTGGAACACCAGCCTTCTGCATCCTGGCACGGGCAGGAACCTTCTCCCCCATGGCCGCCACCGCCTCACTTGGCGGACCAACAAAAACAACTCCTTCCTTCCTGCATGCAGTGGCAAAATCACGATTCTCGCTCAGGAACCCGTACCCCGGATGGACCGCTTCTGCTCCTGTGGACCGCACGGCAGCCATGATCGCGTCGACATTCAGATATGATTCAGCAGGCGAAGCGCCCCCAATCGGAACCGCCTCATCCGCAAGGATGGTAAAGGGAGCATGTGCGTCTGCCTCAGAGTAGACGGCAACTGATTTTATTCCAAGATCCCTGCAGGCCCGAATAACCCTGCAGGCAATCTCTCCCCGATTGGCAACTAAAAGCTTGCGAAACATGCTTCAACCACCTCCGCGATTATGAAAGAAAAGCTCCTGCCGGATTGCAGGAGGAAAGATTACACCACTCCCCAAAATGCCTGCCCGCACACACCAGCAAACTGTTGTTACCCAAGCCGGCAGATTGGCGCCCGGCCCGCGACGACATCTCCCGGTGCAACGTATATAGCCTTGACCGTGCCTGCCTGGACCGCACAGACGTCATTCTGCATCTTCATCGCCTCAAGCACCGCCACGACCTCTCCCGCAGCCACGCTCTGCCCGACCGCTACATTCACCTTGACAATTACCCCCTGCATCGGGGACACGACTGTGTCTCCCGCCCCCCCCGCCGCAGGTGTCTGGGGCTCGCTGGCCGATGCTGCCGCTGCGTGGGTGCCAAAAGTGCCCGCCGCAGCGCGCACAACTACTGAAAACTGCTCGCCATCCACCTCAACCTGCATCACCCTCTCTTCCATCGGGGGTCCCGCCGTAGAAGATAGCGGCTCTGCTGCCTCCCCTGCAGGGAGCGGCTGGCTCTCTTCCATGGAAGCTGCAGTGCTTCCTTCCGCAGTGGCTGCGGCAACACTGCTGTCCTCCTTCAGAAGAAAGTCGAGGCTACCAGGAAAAAGAGCATTGTCAACAATAAGCTCGCGCGACGGTTCGGGAAATCCCTTTGCTATCAGCTGCTGGCGGGACGGCTCCATCCCGGGAGAGAGAAGGTCCGCAGGACGGCATGTTATCGGCTGCTCCTTCCCGTTAACAATGGCGGCTATCTCTGGATCCACCTGTACCGGCGGCCGCCCCCAGAGCCCCAGGCAGTAGTCCCGGACCTGATGGGAAACTGTGGCATAGCGGTCGCCTCCAGCCAGGTTATAGACCGCCTGGGTGGCCACCATCTCCGCAACAGGAGAGACCAGCGGCGGGAAGCCCAGTTCGCGATGCACACGCTCCACCTCGTTACAGGCCGCACCGAAGGAGTCCTCCAGCCTCTGTTCCTGCAGCTGCTCCCGCAGGTGAACAAGAGTTGCAGGTACCGCCCGAAGCGAAAATGCCATAGGGTCCGGACGAAAGGCACGCGGGTTCATCAGGGAGCCGTATGCGGACGCGATCCTGTCGATGGCAGCATGCACGTGGCCTAGCTGTCCCCAGCCGACTCCACCATCGTCTTTCAGCCGAAGAGAGAACAGGGTTGGCTCAATGGCAGGCAAGGAGGCCCCGCCGGCCAGCCAGGAGAAGGCGGTATCGAGCGTAGATGCGCCGCCATCCCGCGCAGCGAGAGCCGCCTGGGAGCCAAGTCCACAGGCATCGGTTGAACTGACTGCCATGGGCAAGCCTGTCTCTGCAAAACCGCGCAGCAAGGCTAGACAGGCGTCATAGGAGAGCAGCCCTGCGGGGTCCAGAAGGCAAATGGAGTCCACGCCCATGTGAGCCAGCTGCTGGGCGCGGTCGCAGAAGTACTCTTCTGTGTGGGCAGGCGAGACGGTGTAGAGAAGCGCAGCCTGCACCTTTGCACCAGCAGCATGGGCTGCCACAACTGATCTCGACACGTTGTCCAGATCGTTGAGTGGATCATGGACGCGAAACAGCGTAACCCCCGCCGCTGCTGCAGCAGCATAGAAGGCGTCCACAACGTCATCGGCAACAGCGTTATGGCCCGCAAGACTCTGCCCGGCCACCGATGCCATGAGCGGTGTACGACGAACCACAGCCGATATGGCGGAAAGCCGCTCAAAAGGCTCTTCTGAGAGCACCGACAGGGATGCCTCAAACGTAAGTCCGCCAAACACTTCCAGTGCTGCAAAACCGCACTCGTCCAGCTCGGTCGCCAGCAGCAGTGCGTCCTCAAGGCGCAAGTGGCTATCCAGCAGCTCCTGCTGTCCATGCCGCAAGGTTCCATCGATGAAGCGTAATTCTGGCATCACCCCGGTCATTGTATCTGAACGCTGCTCCACCTACGGATATATACCTCTCACCTCGGTGGCGTAGGCCACCTTCCTGATTGCAATCCTGTACGCCGCGTCGCGGAGTGAGACTGAATGCTGCGCAGCCTCGGCACGCACCTCGGCAACTGTCCGGAGCATCGCCTGCTCCAGCTTTGAATTTACCTGGGAACCGTCCCAGAAAAACGCCTGAAGATCCTGAACCCACTCAAAGTATGAGACCAGCAGCCCTCCGGCATTCGCAAGGATATCTGGTATCACCACTACCCCACGGCGTTGCAGTTCCAGGTCTGCCTCCGGCGACAGCGGAGAGTTTGCAGCCTCGACAATCATGGTGGCGCGGACAGCCGCAACGTTGGCCCCGGTTATGGCCATCTCTACTGCAGCTGGTACTAGCACATCCACATCCAGCCCCAGCAGCTCCTCATTGCTGATCCTGTCTCCAAGGCTCGACCCGGATAGCTGCAGCCCTTTTTCCCTTTCTGCCAGCAACGCTGACACATTGAGACCAGCTGGGTTATGAACTCCTCCGTCCCGGCCAGATATCGCCACCACACGCATGCCGCGTTGCTCCAGCACCGATGCCACTCCAGAGCCCACCTTTCCAAACCCCTGGATAGCGACAGTGGAGCCCTCCAGCTTGCGTCCCGCCTTTGCAAAGGCGTCCGCAAGCACTGTGGCAATTCCGAGCGCGGGCGAAAGCATGCGGCCCTCAGAACCACCTATCTCAACTGGCTTCCCCGTCACTGCCGCCGGAACTGAATAGCCACGATGCATGGAGATCGTATCCATGATCCAGGCCATAATCTGCGGCCCGGTGCCAACATCAGTAGATGGGATATCCTTCTCCGGGCCGAGCAGCAACGCTATCTCGGTTGTGAACCGGCGGGTGAGTCGCTCCAGCTCCCGCGCACTCAACTTCTCCGGAGCGCAGATAACACCACCCTTGGCCCCTCCAAATGGAAGTCCAAATAGGGCCGCCTTCCATGTCATTGCCATGGAGAGGGCACGTACATCGTCGAGCGTTACAGTCGGGGAAAACCGCAGCCCACCCTTGGCTGGGCCGCGAACGATATTGTGCTGAACCCTAAAGCCGGTAAAAACACCGTGCGTACCATCATCAAACTGCACCGGGAAGTGGACCACGAGCTCCCTGCGCACCTGGCGCAGAGCCGCCCGCATGTCATCCGACAGTGGGATCTGCGCAGCTATCCGGTCAAAGGTTTCCTGGGCTGCGGCATACAGGGATCCGCTTTCACGCTTTACCGAGACTGCTGACAAACTGGCCATTTCCTCTTTCTCCTTGAACCCGGCTACGCCCTATAAAAAGCGCCAGGAAAATGGCGCCGCATGAAAGATTACTCCTTGGACGGACAGGGCCGCACTGCCGACATCTCGTCCCCACACCGGCCGCACTATCAATACCAATGACGGTTGTTGTAACCTTTGACACAGTTTGATTGACAAGATAAGGATATATAGGCATGCTATACAGCGCTGCCTGAGCAGCAAAAGGGTCAACAGTTTAGTCCGGGCCATAACTTTTACCAACCAGCCCGGAAGAGGAGAAAGGGACAAATGCCAAAGCCAAGGAAGACAACAGCAAAGCGGACGCCGGTGCGTCGCACAACCAGGAAGACAACCACACCAAGGGCCAAGGGCAGTTTTGCCAGCGGCGATCTGATGAAGGCAGTGCAGGGATTCGCAAATGCGCTTCCCATCAAGGACATGGACAAGCGCCTCAACGACCTTGAGAAGACAGTTGGCAAGCTTGAGGTAGAGATCCGCAAGGCGCTCGACCGCGTAACCAAGGCTGCCCGCTCAACCACCCGCAGCAGCAGGACTGTCACGCCGCGGGCCACACGCACCACTGCAGCAAGGCCTGCCGCCCGCAAGCCCGCTGCAAAGAAGGCCACCGTGCGGAAAGCAACGACTGCCAGGAAGCCAGCGGCAAAGCGGACTGTGCGCCGTACCGTGTCAGCGGTCAGCCCCCGCACAACTGCAAGCCGTCCCGCCACCCGCAGGACCGCAGCATCCCGTGGTGTAACCGTTGCCGCCCGCAGGACAGCAGCACGCCGCGTAAGCCGCCCTGCAGCACGGCGGGGTCGCAAGGTATCTACCCCCACACCAATGGGTGGTTCAGAAGCCTAAATTCAGGATCAATAA
>JAJZMA010000023.1 GCA_021850405.1 bacterium | reverse complement strand
CCAGTCATCCTGCTTGACCTGGTCTCTTTGAGAAACAAGGGTCTTGAGGAGGTTCAGGACCCTGTTCTGGAAGCACCGGTGAGCATGTTGCTTCCCGTCACGGTTCTGGCAGTGCTCGCCGCCTGTCTTGGAATTTTTATACAGTGGCCGTTTACTGTAGCAGGGTTTGGAGCACAGTTCTTTACGGGGTTCCTGCAACCGGTCTTTGGAAGCACGGGGACCGGTCTTGCAGTGGCACCGGGTGCAGGCCTTGGAGCAGGGGGGCTCATAGCTGGGACGCTTCTGTCAGCGGTTGGTGTGACGGCGGGATTTATGGCATGGGCGGCCCATAGGCGTCGCCAGGGGATGCCGTTTCCGGTACCGCAGTTTGCTGTGGCACTCTCGTCCAGCAAATTCTACTTTGACGAGTTGTACGATGTGCTGCTATGCCGACCAGTGCTCGGAGTGGGGCGCTTTGTCAGTCGGGTTGCAGATCCGGATGGAATTGATGGTGTGGTCACGTGGGTTAGTGACGTAATTGGGGATTACTCTGAGATTGTGCGGCTCTGGCAGACCGGGTTCCTGCGTGACTACGCTGCGATCATGATGGTGTTTGTAGCAGTGTTCGTGCTGGTAGCGGTGCTATTTATAGGGAAAGTGGCATGAGTGGGTTCCCATGGCTACTGGTTGCACTGGTAGTGCCAGCCGGAGCTGCTTTGCTGCTGCAGATCCTCCCACTTTCCCCGGCAGCATGCAGGTGGTACTCAATTGTGGCCGCAGCCATAACATTCCTGCTGTCTGCCATATTTGTTGGTGCATTTCTCGTGCACCACTCCCAGGGCAGCTCTGCGGGCATCGCGTTCCAGTTCGCAGTGCAGCATTCATGGATGCCACAGATTGGGGCGCTGTTCAGCATTGGCCTGGATGGCGTAGGAGTGTGGCTGCTGGCGCTGAACGCCGCACTGTTCCTGCTGGCAATGCTGGTGGTGCCGACCGGAGGAAAGGCACAGCCCAGGGCAAAGCTTCTCTTTGGGCTGATGCTTCTAACCGAGACCGCCACAGCTGGGGTTATTCTTAGCCTCGATCTCCTCCTGTTCTACTTTTTCTGGGAGGGAATGCTAATCCCCCTGTATTTCCTGCTGGGTGGCTGGGGCGGCGAGGGCAGGAGAGCTGCAACCATGAAGTTTGTGGTGTACACAGCTGCAGGCTCGCTCCTGATGCTCGTAGCCCTTATCTATGTGGCATATGCGTCCCATGCCCAGTACGGGGTTATCTCCTTTAGCCTCTCCTCATTCATTGCGCACCCGCTTGCGTCCGGCAGCTGGGTTTCCCCCTTGATACACCTGACTCCGCTCCAGATTGCATTCCTGGCGTTTGGTCTTGCCTTTGCCATAAAGGCCCCGCTGGTCCCGTTTCACAGCTGGTTGCCAGCAAGCTATGAGAATGCGCCCCCATATGTGCTCACGTTTTTTGCCGGTATAGTGGGCAAACTTGGCTTGTTTGGGTTTATCCGGTTTGGCGAGGTGATCTTCCCCGGCCCCATGCACCAGTTTCAGTGGCTGCTCATCGGTATGGCCCTGCTGAGTGTGGTCTGGGGCGCGCTCATTGCCCTGACCGAGACTGACATGAAGCGGATTGTGTCCTATGCGAGTATCAGCCATATAGGGTTCATCGCCCTTGGCATATTTACGCTTTCGGTTGTAGGACTCTCGGGCGCGGTAATCCAGATGGTAAGTCACGGCGTGGTCATAGCTGGCCTCTTCCTGATTGTCTGGTATCTTGAGGAACGCACTGGGAGCCGCAGTCGTCATGATGTGGTCGGGCTGGAAAAGAGGATGCCGTGGCTTTATGTATTTTTCCTGATAATCACCCTCGGGGCACTCGGCATGCCAGGGACCAGCAGCTTTGTGGGCGAGTTTTTTATTATGCTCGGCGCGTTCCAGGTTACTCCGGTCGCTGTAGTGGTGGCCGGGGCTGGAGTCGTGCTTGCATGCTGGTACATGCTCCGGATCCATCAGGGCGCAATGCATGAGCCTCTGCCAGCCGACCTTGAGAAAGTTCGCGACATTACCATCTGGCAGGGAGCTGCCCTGGCGGCAGTGTGCGTAGTTATTATCGTGCTCGGTATTTATCCTGCACCGGTGAGCCAGGCTGCGCTGAACTCTGAGCAGCAGTACACAGCGCTTGCTGGGGCACATGCTGCGGCTGGGACGACAGCGGTGCGCTTTTCAGTACCGAATCCGGCCAGTGGCCCGGGAGGCCGATGATGTCCTTGTTCTTCCTGGGGGCCAGCCAGCTCCAGCTCGCGCCTCTTCCTGGCTCTGGCGATCTTGCGATGATATGGCCCGTAGTTATTGTTGCGCTGGCGTTTCTCCTTCTGATGGTGGAAGATGCCCTGTTCTCCAGACCCTCTGCTTCAATGGCTGGCTATATCACCGCACTGACGGGAGTTTTTCTGGCAATTCTCGCTACGTTGTGGGAGTGGTTCTACAACACACCCAAAGTGTTTGGCTTTGGTGAGGGTGTCGCCTATGATCTCTCGCTGGCGGGGGATCATCTGGGTCAGTTTTTTGGCTTGATAATACTGGTGACCGCGCTTGTGAGTATCCTGCTTTCGCGCGGCTATCTGGGCCGGCGCCGCCTGTCGGCTCCTGAGTATTACGCACTTATGCTCGCTGCTACTGCGGGCATGCAGCTCCTTGCCGGGGCGCTTGACCTTATTGTCATATTCCTTGGGATCGAGTTGCTCTCCATATCGCTCTACGTTCTCAGTGCGTACGGGAGGGACGATACCAGGAGTCAGGAGGCTGGGTTGAAATACCTCATCCTTGGTGGTATGGCCTCTGCTGTGCTCCTCTATGGCATGGCTCTGGTGTTCGGCTCAACTGGTCACACAGTGCTGCCACTGATCCATGCAACGCTTGCATACGCCGCATCGCAGGGACAGGCTCCAGGCACCCTGCTGATTGCAGGCATGGCACTGATTCTGGTGGGATTTGCCTTCAAGATCAGTGCTGCGCCGTTCCACGTCTGGACCCCAGATGTGTATCAGGGTGCGCCCATGAGCGTAACAATGTTTATGAGCGTGGCGACCAAGGTGGCTGCCTTTGCCGCTCTCATCAGGCTTTTTGAGGTTACCTTTGGCGGTATCGCGACCTACTGGTACCCACTCATGGCCGGGGTTGCCATCATGTCAATGCTATGGGGCAATATTGCAGCACTCACCCAGTCGAGCATCAAGCGCATGCTTGCGTATTCTGGCATTGCGCAGGCGGGCTATATGCTCATAGGCGTTGCAGTCGCGACCCAGCAGTCCGTAACGGCTGTGCTCTTTTACCTTGCGGCGTACGCAGTAACAAATCTGGGGGCATTCGCAGTGCTGACAGCGATGAGTAATGGGACTGAGGACATAGACTCCTACGATGGCATTCGGGGCCTCGCCTATCGCAGGCCATATGTGGCGGTTGCCCTTTGCATCTTCATGCTGTCGCTGGCTGGCTTTCCGCCTACGGTTGGCTTCCTGGGCAAGTTCCTTGTGTTCCAGGCCGCAGTTGGATCCCCTCACCTCTGGCTGGCGATCTATGGTGCGGTCATGAGTGCAGTTGCCCTTGTCTACTACCTGCGCGTCGCCATCCTCGTGTTCATGCCTGCTGCGGACGGGGTAGAGGTCGACTGGCCACAGACGGGCCTGGTGGCGGGAGGGGTACTATCGGTGGCTGCAGTGGCTACCCTTGTGCTGGGCATGATCGGAACCCTACTACTGGATCCGGCGGCAATTGCTGCCAATGGCAACGCAATTGTCGGGTTCGTGGCACATCTGCTCTGATTCTGGCTGTGATCGTGCCTGGGAGAGCCTGGGCCAGCATCCTTACAGGGGGTGGCTGCCAGGGCCGGGTTGTTCAGAGGGCTGCGGCAGGATCCTGGAGTGACTCGGCGAGGACAGCGCTTTGCTTCAGGTAGTGGTGTACGGAACTGACAAATTCGGCATGGCTCCAGGTTAGCGGCGAGACGGAAAGCGGCTGATCTGTGTAGGGGTGCACCTGCTCAGCCAGTATCCCGCTGGGCAGGGCCCGCCTGGCCACCCACGAGAGCATGTCGGCTGCGGCAGAAAGTCCCTGCTGCGAATCGGCAGTTTCTGCCAGGTAGTTTCCCATCCAGAGGGTGCATACAAACCAGGGGTTTCCAGGGACATTGGCCGTGTCATGGGATACCTGCTGATAGTAGTCATTCTCATAGCGCGCATATCCACCGACTTTTGTTTTTACCAGCAGACGATCCCTGATCGCCTGCATTGTACTTGCTATTCTGGGGTCGTCTGCTGGCAGCAGGCCGTACTGCCAGAGCGCAGAAAGCGAGCTGTCAATGGTGGAATCTGCCACCACTGTGCCGCTGTCGTCGACTGTGATCATCCTGGCAAAACGGTTGAGGTCGGCCCGAAAGAGATATTTGCATGCAGCTGCCTGTATCTCTGCAGCAGCATCTGAATACTTGCGGGCATTTTCCCTGTCTCCAAAGGCAGATGCCAGTCGTTCTGCAGCCAGGAGACCAGCGTAAACTGTTGCCACCGTAAACGCGTGGACTCCCCATCTTTCCTCCCACAGATCCCAGGATGGTGCTGGAAGACCCGTGGCTTTGTCCCTGTAGCCCACCATGAAGC
>JAJZMA010000080.1:679-4727 GCA_021850405.1 bacterium | reverse complement strand
CCCTTTTCCTCCCGCCCGCTCCCATTCCCTGACTACTACCCTTCATGTGACTCCTCCTGGTCCTTAAGGACATTCAAGAGTGTCTCGGTTTCGGGGGTACCTTCATCTGTGTGTGTCGTGTTTCAGTGAAAATGTCGGATCCTCTTTACCGACACTTTCACTGAACAGTTAGACCGACATTTTCACTGAAACACGACAATCCAACGCCTCACTGTCCTTGGAATGTCCGTTCATCACCTGTACTTTTTGCGTATGGAAGAGCCAAGCAGAATCTACAGTGCGCCGCCACCAATAGTTCAGCGTCTAGCTGCCCTGGTCAGCCGTCGCATCACTGGAGTAAAAAAATACCTCCACTGGACTGCCCTTCCGCTTGGGCTGATGCTGATCGCTGCCCCGCACCTTTCCATCCCACTCTTCTTGCTCTCACGACTAGGGGGCATGTTCTTCCTTGGATACACCGGAGTAGGAGTAGTCAAAAAAACACGCTCTATTAAAAGACGGCTCGTCTATCAATTCACAGGGCGCACCTCTTGGGCACGCACCAAAAAACCCATTGAACGAACTACCGATAGCCCCAACTTAGGGGGTCCGAACCTGTCAGCGCCAGGGGCCGCTTCACCCACACCCACGCATGAGCAGCCCTCGCCAGTAAGCCAACAGCAGGCTGCAGAGGCTCCCTCATCGACAGCTACATCCCCGCCTGCCGGCGCTATGCCTACACAACAACCGCCCGTTACATCTCCAGGGCAAGTCAGCACAAGAGAGCGAGCCGATTCTCCCATGGTGCACACAAGTGATGGACACTACGCTACCAACTCAACAGAGCAAAAAACTCCCCTGCACTGGACACCCGCATCGCGGGCCGGGCAATCCCTGGCCCAATCTGCCGAGTCACTTGCAAAGAAAAAAGTATTTGACACACCTTCCCACCCAACCCAGAGAGCCCCCCAGGTGGTGAGCGGCCCTGCGAGCGAGGGTCAGACCGGCGCCGGGTTTTACCGCGATGTCCTGAAAATGGTAGCTACCGTAAAGCAGCCAGCCCTGGCCCAGATGGTGGCAAAGACGGCCCTTGAACGGGGTGGGGCTCCCAGCGATCCAGCGTCCCTGTCCTTCCAGAGGGTCCTGGCAGAGATTGCCTCTGGTCCTGCAAACATGCAACATGCGCAGCGCTCTGCACGCCAGCTCCTTGCGGCTCACGCAGACGGTCCTGCAGCAGCCGGCGGCCCCGCACGCAGCAAAAGCCAGGCAGCCGTAGCCGGAGTCCAGACCCGGACCGTTTCAGCACCGGCCCGGAGCGGAGAATCCCTGGGTGGCCTCTAGGGCATCTATTACGTAGGGCGCCAGGTCAGGTGCCGGGGTGCGATCCCAGCGGCAGCCCACAGGAAAAAAGCTCGAAACAACCCTTACAACGGAAAAACGGTCAGCGGCTGACTGGTCTAGCTGCGCCCGGCGAGCATGCCAAGGTCCAGATGCTCACCCCAGTCATCAACAACCCCGGACAGGTCCATCTCTCCAGCACCCATCTCACCAAAACCCGCCCCATTGCGATGTTGCGGGGGGATTCTCTGGCTGTATCCTGTCGCAATCGAAAGGGTATATGCCTCAATCACTGGTGGAGCAAAGCCCGCCGGCGTCACCGATAGCAGTCCCTTCAACATAGGACCGTATTCTAGCGCAACCGACCCAGGTTTGTGGGGCCTCCGGAACAGCATCCCAGGGCAGGCAGATAACACAAATAAGTAGCAATTGCGAAACAGCGATGTCCGTCCCCATCCAGAAGGCCTAGAATGCGTTCAGACACGGACAGCCGCGCCCGGCTCCGCCTGGCTCCAGCCAGAGGAACCCCCCGCACTGTGGGCAGGTCCAGAGGAGGAGACTGTTGAGTCCAGAAGAGGCCGGAAAGCAGGGGCTGGGGGTACTCGCCCGGGACACCGTACGTACCATTCTTGTGGTCTCAGACGATGGAGACATGGCCGTCGCGCTCCACGAGCGTGTCGACCGCGCCTATGCACTGGTGCGCGATGTCCGGGGCGAAGAACTACCGCAAGGGATCGCAGCATGTGCGCCATGGCCATGGATGCTGGTAGGTGCCACTCCCACCATTCCCTCTGGCAGTCTTGCTGAACTGAAGGAGCGCCCAGTCATCATCCACTGGATGGCAGGCAAAGAGCCAGAAGGATTGCCAGCGCATGCGCAGCCGTTTGAGCGATTCTCGCAACTTGCAGAGCGGGTGAAAACCGCACTGACCCAGGAGGTAGCAGGAATGCGCCTTTCCCTGGGGCTGGGGGTTGAGCTGCCAGATGGAACTCTCGCCCGCTCCTCTGAGCTGCAAGCCCTTGTTTCTGCTCACCCGTACCCCTTTGATGTACCGCTCGACGCATTCAGATCGGCAGGACGGGTACTGGCCCAGCACAGGATCGGATGGCGGCCAGCCCGGTACCAGCTACCGTCCGGGGCGAGTGGCGTAGCCCTGGTGGATGTAGGAGCGCTCGAGGCCGACGGGGGTTTGACAGAAAGGGGAGGAAAGGCATGAGAGCCAATGCCGAAGTGATCATTCTGGAAGACGACGCAGAGAAACTCGAAGAGCTGCGCCAGCACTTCATCCGCAAGCGTTTTCATCCCCTTACGGCAAGAAGTGCTTCCCGGGCAATCAGCGTGCTGCGCAACAACCTGGAAAGCAGTCGCCCTATCCTTGCCATTGTGGACTGGGACCTGAGCAACTCTCCGGATCACGCATTTACCAGCACTGATTTCCTCTCAGTTCTGGCAAGGGATGTGCCAGACTGCCTGGTCATTGTCTATTCGGCCAATGTGGACTCGTTTCGGGTCCGCTCGGAGATCCACCGGGCCCACCCACGCTCCTGGCTGCACGACAAGCGGGAGGGTGACCAGTCCCTTATTGACCGGGTAGACAGGATGCTGGACCAGACAGTTGAGGATCTTAGGGTCAAGGACGGCTCGGTTGTAATCCACATTCCCACCAAGGACGAACATCACCACCGGGAGGCAGTGCGACTGGTTGTCCACTACCCCGAAATTGTCACCTTCCACTCAGATACCGCAACCAAGGCGGTACGACGGTTTGGCGACTGGCTGGCACGCCACAACTCCAAGGTTACCCTCATAAGCCATGGAAACCGCAAGTACCGCCTTACTGTACTCAAATGACCTGCCAGAAAACCAGCAATACTGAGTGCCTGACGGCAGAAAGCGGACAAGGGCAACAAAAGAGACGTGAACCTCACCACCACTGACATTGAGAACCTGCCACTTCCTGCCTGCGCCATAGACGACCAGGGGACCATTATTGCAGCCACCCCAGAGTGGGAGGGCGCCCTTCCGGGAGCAGTCGCATACCAGGTGCGCCGCAATCAGCTCATCATCGCTACCGCGCGCCCCCAGCCAGAATGCGAGGTTGTGCTGGCAAAGCTGCTCGACGCCATCGACAACACAGCATCGCAGGTCTCCCCGATCCAGGCCAGGCGGGTGATCATGCTCGGCGCCTCCCTGAGAATCATCGCAGGACGAATGCTCCACACGTCCGGCAGCAGTATCGACACGCTGGAGTATGCCAGGGCAGGGATAAGTGCCAGAACTGGACTACAGGTGACCACAGAGAAAGATCCTCCCTTCAATCTTGCCTGCCCCGAGATCGCTGCGCTGGTGCTGGTGCAATTTGCCTCCAATGCCGAGAGACATGCACACGCCAGCAGCATTACCATCTCGGCACGGGAAAACATCTTCTCCGTCTCCTGGCCGGGCACACTGCCTCATACAGAGGTAAATACGGGACGCCAGCGAGTGTCCCGGGACCGGTGGGGGATGGGCTTTGCCCGGATCGCTGCAGACAGCATAGGTGGAGCGGTCTATCCACTTCATGACCGCAACGATGGTTCCATCGAGGCCACACTTGAGGTGGGACTGAACCGGCTCTCCCTCCCGCTTGCAGCTGTCAGGGACGGAGCAGTCCTGAAAGCCACCCGGCCCTGGGATGAGGAGACCGGTTACCAGCCCGGGCGAGAACTGGCTCCAAACTCCAAACTCTCTG
>JAJZMA010000080.1:0-669 GCA_021850405.1 bacterium | reverse complement strand
GGCGGCGGAGCGCAGTCCTGGAGAGATTGTGGTTACAGAGGGCTGGTGGGCACGGGCCACGAGGGGACATACCTGGGTGGCAATTCCACCAGATGACATCCTGGACCGGGCACGTGATGTAGTGGATGGCATGGTGCACGAAAGGGCTCTCTGGGAGGGGGTGCCAGAACCGGCACAGTCGCGTGTCTTTGCTCTTGCCAGCCTGCTGGGAGCACTGCTTGGGACTCCTCTGCCACGGGTCACCGGGGACACCTGGAACCGGAAATACCCTGAGCTGGGAGCAGCCTTTGCCGTTCCTTTTCCCCCACCTGCCTTTGATGGGCTGGGCGCGATAGATCCGCGGATCGTGGCATTTCTGGCCTCGGAATTTGGCGAAGGGTTTGAGGTAGAGGGAGACAACATGTTCCTGCGCATCCACCCAGAGCGTCTGTCAGATCCGTTTGTCAGGGTCTTTGTTGCACCAGACGACAATGCGCTGAAACTTACCTGAAGTACTGCTTTCCCCTATAAGGCTGCAAGGCTGCCCGCCAGAAGACGGGGCGGTCAGGCGACCTGCTGGCCGTCCTGCTCGATGCGCAGCTTCCCGGTAACGACATGGAAAATGGCGGGGGGCTCGGCCTCAGTGAGGAGTCGGTGGCCGGCCGTAAATCGAATCTCCTGCGCCGCAGC
>JAJZMA010000105.1:4267-4734 GCA_021850405.1 bacterium | reverse complement strand
CAGGTACCGCCACCATGCCCTGTCAGAAAAACAACCCACTACCCTTGAGCGAGCGCGAACGACAGCCATCAGTGGCCCGGGTCAGGCGCGTCCTGGCGAGCATCCTGGACCACTCAAGTGAGCCTTGGCGGTTCTGCTCAGTTCTGGTAGCTTGCAGTGGAGGGGCAGACTCCTCGACGCTCCTGGATGCGCTGGCCTATCTTGGAAAGAGCCGGCAGATTCGTGTTGAGGTTGCCCATGTGGATCATGGGCTGCGCCCCGAGAGTGCAGGTGAGGCAGATCTGGTGCGAGTGCTCTCGCAGGAGCGTGGCGTGCCGTTTCATCAGCTTTCGGTTGGGGTGGTTGCAGGAAAGGGGGATTCCGTGCAGAACGCGGCCCGGGCCGCCCGCATGGGGGTACTGGAGCGGCTTGCTGGGGAGCGGAACTGCGACGTTATTGCCTTTGGGCATACTGCTGATGACCAGGCT
>JAJZMA010000105.1:0-4257 GCA_021850405.1 bacterium | reverse complement strand
CGGCATCCTGCCCCGCTCCGGGATGAGGATCCACCCGATGCTTGGCATCTGGAGGAGGCAGACCGAAGCGTACTGCAGGGCGATGGGGATTCACTATCTTGATGACCCATCCAATGAGAACAGGCGCTACCGGAGGGTACGGATAAGGAAGGAGGTCATGCCAGTCCTGGAGAGCATCTCGCCCGGGGCCAAGCGCCGCCTGGTGGTGCTTGGGGCTCGCATGGCTTACCCCGACCAGAGGGACCTGGCAAGCAGGGTGCCAAGGGAGCGCGACTCCTGAGTTGTAGCCAAGCATCCAGTGGCCGCTGTCTGCCTCTGGGCTTTGGAGAGTTGCTGGTGGTCCCTGGTGTAGAGCGGGTATGCATGCGCCGGGCTGGGATTGCCCGCTTCGGCTGCACCTGTGCGGGCTGTCTCCCGGGAGTGGGCGCCGTTCTCTCGGCCGCATGGTAGACTTTTGATCATGCGGACACAGCGCTCTTATCGTCTATTCATTGTCGCTGCTGTCATGGCTGTCCTTTTCGTGCTCCTATACATGCATGGCCCGAGCACTCCGACACCGGCTACCAAGAGTGCCGGGTTCCTGGATCAGGCGGTTGCCAACTGGGCTCATCACAGCAGCAACAAGGCAGACAGTATCTCGGCTAGCCCCGCCCAGGCAGCTGTTATCCAGAGCAGCGGTCTTGCGATCAACTGGTACAACCAGGATGGCACCGAGTTCACTACCAACCTGTCATCACCTGGCGAGATCACCCGGGTGTTCAACGACTACCACTACACCAATTACAACGACCAGCCCCCAGCCAACAATAGCCTGCTCATCGATGTCGTTCTCCCCTACATCCTTCCCCTGCTTCTTATGGTGGGACTGCTGTGGTGGATCTTCCGGCAGCAGGCTGGTAGTAACAACCAGGCAATGTCGTTTGGCAGGAGCAGGGCACGCATGCTGGTTGGGGACAAGCCTTCGGTTACGTTTGCGGATGTCGCAGGGGTAGAGGAGGCGATGCAGGAGCTTACTGAGATTGTTGAGTTTCTCAAGTTCCCGGAAAAGTTCACCACCCTGGGAGCACGTATACCCAAGGGGGTCTTGCTGGTTGGCCCCCCTGGTACTGGAAAGACACTGCTTAGCCGGGCTGTGGCCGGAGAGGCGGGAGTGCCCTTTTTCAGCATCTCGGGATCTGAGTTTGTGGAGATGTTTGTTGGCGTTGGAGCCAGCCGCGTACGCGACCTCTTTGACCAGGCCAAGAAGAACAGCCCTTGCATCGTTTTTGTGGATGAGATAGATGCGGTCGGGCGCCAGCGGGGAGCTGGCCTTGGAGGCGGTCATGACGAGCGCGAGCAGACCTTAAACCAGCTACTGGTTGAGATGGATGGGTTTGAGACCAACACCCATGTGATAGTGATCGCCGCCACCAACCGCCCTGATGTTCTTGATCCAGCCCTCCTGCGCCCAGGGCGTTTTGATCGCCATGTCACGCTGGATCGCCCGGATATCCGGGGGCGAAGGGAGATTCTGGCGGTGCATGCCCGCAACAAGCCTTTCGATCCAGAGGTGAGCCTGGACCTCCTTGCCAAGCAGACGCCAGGTTTCAGTGGTGCAGACCTGTCCAACCTCATAAATGAGGCCGCAATTCTTGCAGCACGAAATAATCGACCCCTGATCGGCATGGCGGACCTGGAAGAGGCGACCGCCCGAATTGTCGCAGGGCCTGAGAGAAAGAGCCGGATGATCAGTGATGCCGAGAAGCGGACGATTGCCTTCCATGAGATGGGGCATGCCCTGGTCATGAAGAGCCTCTCGCATAGTGATCCGGTGCACAAGATCTCCATAATCAGCAGGGGGATGGCACTAGGCTGGACCATGAGCCTGCCTGAGGAGGACCGCTACCTGGCGAGCAAGGCCGAGCTTGAGGACCAGATGGCAGGAATGCTGGGTGGCCGCTGCTCCGAGGAGCTGATTCTTGGGGAGGAGTTCATCACTACAGGTGCGGCAGATGACATCCGTAAGGCCACCGGACTGGCCCGCAAGATGGTGACTGAATGGGGAATGAGTGACAAGCTTGGCCCTCTCACATTTGGTACCAAGGAGGAGATGGTCTTCCTGGGTCGCGACTTTGGTGAGCAGCGCAACTACTCAGAGGAGATTGCGAGCGAGATTGACCAGGAGGTACACCATCTGGTTGAAACTGCCTTCCTGCGTGCCAAGTCGGTACTGCGGGAGCGGGAGTCGCTGCTGCGGGTCCTGGCAGCGCGCCTTATCGAGGTGGAAACCATGACCGCTGCGGAGATGGACCGGATTATTGCAGAGCACCTGGGGACAGCACCCGCAGATTCGCCAGATGTTGCCAGCCCGCCAGCTGCTGGGGTGACGGAACCTCCTGTTGCCGCGGTGGATTCCAAGCCGAAGGCACCCCGCAAACGGGTGCGCAAGGTAGTTCCAGCCCCTGAAGCCTAGGGGGAAGCAAAGCTGCTGTGTGCTGCGCAACTACTGCAGCGGCGGCGTCGATGTCACACCATCTAACCCATGGCGGTCTCCATTGCCCTAAGGGGTTTTGCTGGATGCTTTCCCGCGGGGACACCCCGGTGCACCGTGTTGTTGCATTGTCCAGATAACACCATGCGGCAGATAAGAGGCTCCTCCGTGTTTCTGTGTGTCAGGCAGACTCAGAATGGACACGCGCAGGGAAAGGGTGCGCAAATGCACCTGGGCCTGGTCCAGTGAGTAACAATGGGAGTGCCACCCCTATGCGCGTCCAGTTGCGGCATCTCATGGCAGGGGGGGAGGGTGACCAGTACCGGTACGCCTGGATCGTCATCCTTGTCGCTTTCACCCTCCTGCTGGCGGGAATTTGCGTATGGAGATATCTGACTGTCCAGGCTCATGTGTTTGACCTTGGAAACGACATTCAGGCGTGGTACCTCATTTCCCATGGCAGCCTGACCGGATTTATTACTGCGTCGCAGACCGATGCTATCGGGCAGGACGCTTCCTTTATTGCGTACCCGTTTGCCTTGATCTATAGGTACCTGGGCGGAGTGATCCCAATACTGGTCATTCAGGCAGCAGCGGTTGGCGTTGCAGGGGCAGGGGTCCGCCAGTACGCAAAGGATTACAAGCTCTCTGACAGGGCTGCAACCCTGCTGATGGCTCTGTTTCTTCTGTTTCCCGGTGTCTCACTGGGGGCGATCTTTGACTTTCATTACGATTTTATCGCAGCCCCATTTCTGGTTTGGGGACTGGTATGGTACGGCCAGGGGGAAAAGTGGGCAGCGCTCATTGCATTTGTGGTGGCTATCCTCTGTAAGGATCTTGTTCTGGTTGCGCTCCTGGCCTGGGGGCTGGGACTGATGGCTGGAGAGCGTAAGTGGAAGGATGGACTGCTTGCCGCAGTGGCGTCGTTTTGCATACTGGTGGTTTATGAGAAGCTCATTTTTGCGAACCTGCAGCACGATGGTAGCTGGCGCTTCGCCATGTACACTTACGGATACCTGGGCCATGGCTTGCTGTCGGATCTGGTTGGGCTTCCCGTTCATGCGGGGCTGGTCCTGCAACAGGTAGCCAGCGGCTGGTACTACTTTCTCCTGTTCCTTCCTGTGCTTGGGTTACCTCTCCTTAACAAGGTATTCCGGTGGCCAGTCATCGTGTTGTTTGGAATCGACCTTCTGTCACTCTTTGCTCAGCAGCGGTGGATGATCAATCAGTACCAGCTGATTTTGGCCGTATACCTGTGGGCCGGCCTGATTCCAGTGATCGCTCGCATGGGACAGCCGCGGCTGGGGCGGCCATTGAAGCTAATGGTAATTGCTGGAGCAACATTCTTTTTGGTAAATGCCGATCTGGCAGCGAACCTGTATCTGGCGCACCCCTTGCCGGATTTCACAGAGTTGACAGGGATCAACCGGAGCATTCCCCAGTCGTCGCTCGTTATCAGCCAGGAAGCTCTTGGTACAGAGTTCGCAGCCCGGCCGTTCCTGCTTCTTGAAAACAACCTGATTGCAGAGTGGTACGGGAGCAATCTGGGAGCGACATGGGCCTATGAAGAGACAATGTATCCGGGGCCACATACTACCTATATCGTCTATGCCTATCCGGTAAGCTCCCACCTGGCCTCGGTCATAGAGGCTGCACTCCATGACCACTACGTGCTCCACCGGTATCCAAATGGAATTTTTGTGGTTTCAGGAAAGGGTGAGTTCATTGTTCCCAGCAGTAGCAGGAGAAGCCGGTCGCCAGGTGGAGCAGTTGCAGCCGCGTCTTTG
>JAJZMA010000077.1:1409-4771 GCA_021850405.1 bacterium | reverse complement strand
CCTTGCGCTGGGCCCGGGGATTACCTGCGCGCCCCTGCCCTGGCCCGCTGCACCGGAAAAAAAGCGCACCAGCGGGCACGAACCCATGAGTGAAAGAAGAGCTGATGTCCCTATGCCCAGCGCTACGACGCCGCAGAAGGTACAGGCGATTCCACTTTCAGCACTTGCCTTATCGTGGAGCAGAGCCTTCTTCTTCAATCCGAACGCAGTTGGGGCACTTTTCTGGGCTGCTGCCGGAGCGATAGGCATCCTGGCCCTCCTCCTTCGACCATGGACCTTTGGGGCCCTGCTTACACTGGCAGCCGTCGCAGGCATTTGCATGGTCGCCTGTGCTGTGCGCATGACTATCGGGCGACGCCTCCCGCCATGGACGCTACACCTCGAAGTTGCAATCGCGACTGTACTGGTAAGCGTCGTGGCCTGGGTGGGACTAAGCAAGGGGATACCGTTTGCAGACCTCTATATATGGGTTGGTCTTTTCGCTGCCCTCTATTTTCGTCCTCCTGCCGTAGTCGCCCACGTAGGGTTCACCCTGGCAGCGTACGCTGCGGTCCTTGTGCTTGGGTCGACAACAGCCGATCCCTTTATGGCCTGGCTGGCCCTTGCTGGCACGCTAGTGCTCGCGTCAGTGGTTGTACTGGGGCTGGTAAGCGTGCTGCGTATCGCTGCCATGGAAGACCCCCTGACTGGCCTGGCAAATCGCAGGCTCTGGGATGAACGGCTGGAACAGGAGATGGAGCGCGCCCGCAGGACAGGGGCTTTCCTGTCAGTTGCACTCATCGACATAGACTCTTTCAAGGAAACCAATGACACCCTTGGGCATGCGTACGGAGATCACCTCCTCCAGCAGTCCGCCCGTGCCTGGCAGAGTGAGATCCGTGGAAGTGAAGACCTTCTGGCCCGGCTGGGCGGGGACGAATTTGCCCTGCTCGCACCCTCCTCGGATGAGATTGGCATCCGCTTGCTGGCGAGGCGGCTGCGCAGGGCGCTCCCGAAAGAGATAACAGCATCCTTCGGGGTTGCCACCTGGGACCGGACTGAAAATGGAAGGGAGCTGTTGCGACGGGCCGACTCTGCCATGTACACCGCCAAACAGGCACACCACAGGGCCCAGATCGTGCCTCCAACGGGCTGACCGCTCTTCCCCAACCGCCAGGCTACCCCTGCGAAGAGGCAGGAGGACCTGCCCAGCCATCCATGTGGTCATTCCGGGACCAGCTGGAGCGAAACCTGCACAAGCCACTGCCTCCCCACGCACCCTTCCCCGCAATCAGGCTGTCTGCTCCCACCAGCCTGCTCCCATGGCCAGAGCAGGGCACATGGTCACCACCGCAAACGGGCAAAATGACCTTTGGCGTCGGGCCCCATTACCCTATCTACCCAAAGGTCACACGAATATACTGTGGGTGCTCAAGACAACACCCATTACAGGAGGCAGCACCCGTGAAGCGCAGGGTCTTTGACATTTTGGTCAGCATCGGGGGAGTCGTGGCAATAGTCGGACTGATAATCGTGGGCTCGCTTGCTGTTGTCGGCTACAACTTTGCCAACACAAGCGTCCACAATCAGCTGGCCCAGCAAGAGATATTTTTTCCGAGTGCCGCGGCCTTCGCCCATGCCAAAAATGGCACGGAGATAACCCCGGCGATGCTCCCCTATCTGAGCCAGTATGCTGGGCAGCAACTGCTCACAGGCCCGGAGGCCGAGGCTTATGCTGACCACTTCATAGCTATTCATCTCTCCGAGATGCCCTACCATGGGGTCTACTCAAAGATCAGTGCGGCAGCGCAAAAGGACCCCAGCAACCCATCGCTAAAGGCACTGAAGCAGACGTCCTTCCAGGGAACCACTCTCAGGGGCCTCCTGCTGGAAGCCTACGCATTCGGGACCTTTGCACAACTGGCGCTCTGGGCTGCCATAGTTGCCTATACGGGTGCCTTCCTGCTTGCCATTCTGGTGGCTTTTGGCTTCTGGCATGCAGGCATAACCCCGGGAACAAAAGAGATGCTTGTGCACGGCCACAGTCAGTAACAACCTTTAGCCGCCTGCGGTAGCCCAGCCTCTTTCAGCAGCCAGCTGAGGCGCCATCTCCATAGCTGTCTTTGTAGACTAGACAGCTATGGAGATGAAAAAACCGCAGTGGAATCTCTCTAATGTCAGGGTGCTGATTACTGGAGCAAGCAGCGGGCTTGGTCTTGCCATGGCGCGGGCCGTGAGCGCTGCTGGTGCTGCTGTGGCTGTCGCCGGACGGGATGAGACACGCGTTGCCGCTGCGGTTGCATCCCTGCCTTCCGCCAGTGGAAAAGTGCTTGCGATCAGAATGGATGTGCGCAGCATGGGCTCGGTAGAGGAGGCACAAGCACGGATCCAGGACGCCTGGGGAGGGATTGACGTACTGGTTGCCAACGCCGGGATAGGGATGAGAACGGTCAACCCGCGGTTTCCGGCATATGCACAGCCTTTCTGGGAGGTACCGCTGGAGGGGTTTGAGGCTGTGATTGACACCAATCTTACCGGCTACTTCCGTGTTGCCCTCACCTTTACGCCTGGACTTGTATCCCAGGGCAGAGGGAAGATAGTGATTATCAGCATGAATCATGAGACCATGCGCAGGAAAGGGTTCATCCCATACGGCCCGTCCCGGGCAGCGACCGAATCGCTCGCACACATCATGGCCCAGGACCTCAAGGACAGCGGTGTGACAGTAAACATGCTGCTTCCCGGAGGTGCTACTGCTACAGGGATGATTCCAGATACTGTGCCAGAAGAATTCGCAAGGCAGCTACTGCATCCAGACGTAATGGGTAGACCCATTACTTTTCTCTGCTCTTCTGAGTCAGACAGCCTCAATGACGAGCGGCTGGTAGCGACCGGATTTGATGCCTGGTACCAGGACTGGAAGGCAAGGGGGAATGCCTGAAGACCCCATGCTGTCCTAAAAACACAATCGCGTTGGCCAGGTGCTTTCTGCCCTGGCAAATCAAGACGCGACTAAGCAGTTGCAGGACCGCAGCAACCCGCAAGACTGCCCCTGGGCCAGCGACAGCTGGCAAACGGACCGCTCGTTAAACTCAGCTCCCCTGCGCACTGCCTTCCGGAGGAGCAGAATCCGGCATGCTCCATGAGCTTCAGAAAATCGCATTTGGTGTACCATCAGCGCCATATGGAGATAGTGCGCCGCGAAATGAATCCCACCAGTGCGAGTTTGGCAGGTGGTAACGCGAAGTGACCCAGCGGCCACCAGCATGGAAGAGAGGAAGTACTTTCGTCGCGACAGTCTCTTTCCTGCTGGTTTTTTGTGCGGTTGGAGTGGGGGGAGGCGCTTAGGGCGTAGCGCTGGGTGGGGTGTCGGGGACCGGGCA
>JAJZMA010000077.1:0-1399 GCA_021850405.1 bacterium | reverse complement strand
TTCCTGCTGGTTTTTTCTGCGGAGTCACCGTCGCCAGCTGCATCGAGCGTAGCGCTGCCTGGAGGGTCTGGCACCAGACATCCGCACCCAAGCCCACATCCAGAGCCCACACCCGCCCCATCCATGCCTGCGGCTGAAGCAGGCATCCTTCCATGGAGCCTTCCTGTGCCAGTGAGCAGGGAAAGCGTGCTAGCCACTGGATCTGGGCTCACCGTTGTTGGCGGATACACTGCCAGTGGCGCATCCTCCAGCGTTGCAGCATCCCTCAATCCCGCTCGAGGCACCACCACCTATACCGGCTCGCTCCCGACACCCACGCATGACGCGGCAGCGGCCACGATTGGGGGGCGGGTCCTGATTTTTGGTGGTGGAACTGGCTCCAGCTCATCAGCAGCAGTCCAGGAATCTGGTGGGGGTGGCTGGAGCACCATCGGCAGCCTTCCCACCCCACGCTCAGATGGCCTGGCAGTTGTGCTTGGCAGTTCTGCCTATATCCTGGGCGGATACAACGGGACTTCTGCCTTGGCCCAGATACTGGTGACGAGCGACGGCGTCCACTTTGCCACTGTGGGCACGCTCCCGCTACCTGTCCGGTATCCTGCCGGCGCAGTGGACGGCTCCACCATCTACCTCTTTGGAGGAGAGACGGTGAACAGCGCTGGTGTAAGCACCCCGACAGCAGCAATCCAGGCGTTCAACACCGTGACTGGCAGCGCATCCATTGTCGGCCAGATGCCAGCTCCTGTCATGGGAGCTGCTGCAGCCCTGCTGGGCTCGACTGTCTACATAGCTGGCGGAACCAGAGCAAATTCAGCGCCATCCTCCTCAATCTTTGCATGGCAACCAGGGACTACTGCTCCCTTGCTGGCAGGCCACCTGCAGCAGGCCGTCGCAAACGCAGGAGCAGCGGTACTGAATGCTAGGCTGTGGCTGGTTGGCGGGGAAACCAGCCCTGGCAATCCAACCACGGCGGTCCAGGTTGTTTCTCCCAATGCCTCCTTCGGGAGCGCTGGGAATCCTGGTGCTGGCGCACCTTTCTACGGGGACCGGATGCTCATTGCAGACCAGGCCAACGGGCGCCTCCTGCTTATCAACGCGGCATCGCAGATTGTGTGGAGCTACCCTGGACATCCCAACCCTGCCAGCCCAACAGGCTTTGCAGCAGACGATGCCTTCTTTGCCAACCAGGGGCACATGATTGTGGTCAACGAAGAGAACCGGCAAACTGTGGAGGAGATCTCCTTTCCAGGGGGCAAAGTGCTGTGGTCGTACGGGCATCCAGGAATTGCTGGCTCAGCCCCAGGCTACCTGAACACTCCAGATGACGCTTATCTCCTCCGGAATGGAGACATAACAACAGCCGATATCGCCAACTGCAGGATCCTGCTCCTCTCCCCTG
>JAJZMA010000186.1 GCA_021850405.1 bacterium | reverse complement strand
ATAAGGGTTGGAGGATTACTGAGCCTGGAGAGTCTAACTTCAGGTGGCGGGCTAGTACTGCCTGAGGAGATTGGAAAGGCCCTCTTGCTTGGCCGGCTTGGTTCCGCGTGGGGGTTGATATTACCAGGGAAAGTTGGTGGATCGGTTTATCTGGACAGGCTCACTTCAGCTGACGGGCTTGCCTTGCCGAACCAGATCGGCGGAACGCTAGAGTTGGGCGGCCTCACTTCTGCAAATGGGCTCCTGCTGCCACGGGAGATTGGCGAATCACTCTATTTGAGTCGTCTTGCTTCCGCCGAGGGGCTCAATTGGCCGCAGATGATTGGTGGGGATCTTATCCTGAGGAGCCTATCCTCCCCCACAGGTCTCACTCTTCCAGAGGAGATTGGTGGATCGCTCGACTTGAGTCAGCTTGCTTCCGCAGAAGGGCTCGCCATGTCCCAAAAGCTTGGGGGATCTCTGAACTTGTTCAGTCTCACTTCCGGGACAGGGCTTACGCTGCCAAGAGAGTTGGGTGGGGATCTTATCCTGAACAGCCTTGCCTTCGCTGATGGGCTGGTATTGCCAGCAAGGGTTGGAAAATCAGTCAATTTGCGCAGGCTTGCGTCCGCCAAAGGGCTCACCTTGCCAAAGGTGATTGGTGGGTATCTTTACCTGACTAATCTTGCTTCCCTTTCCGGCATTTCCCTGCCAGACATGCGGGCTGACCAGATTGTGGTGAAGTTAGCGCTGCGGCCAGAGCTGGACAGGATGATCGCTGCCAGGGGCAGGGTAAGGGGCGACCGGGGACTGGTTTGATTCCCGTGCGGGTGCATGGCTCGTGGACCAGGAGTGGTGCAAAATGCATGGGCACAGGGACAGTGGCAGCTTATTGGTATGCGCTAGCGGGTTGTGGCAGTCACTCGGTGCGATGCTGTCATTCCACCTGTGGCGATCGGTGCCAACAGCCGTACCTGCTACGCTTTATCGGCGAAGGCAACTGGCCCTGCGAGTCCATGCCGAAACCAGCAGGGGCCGAGTTTGCTGTGGCCTGACCTGCAATTTTTGCTCTGGTATTGCTAGTATCATCTGTGACCGTATGACGGGCTATGGCCCGTGGAAAGAGTGACAGAGAACCTCCCGGCGCTGTGGTGGGCTGCATGGGATGGATGAGGATTGATGAGAGATGACGCAGAACAAGCCTATCCAGCTTACCCCTGAGGGAAAAGCCAACCTGGAGAAGGAGCTGGAAGACCTCGTGGAGGTGCAGCGCCCCAAGGTAGTTGCCAGGGTTGCTGAGACGAGAGCGGAGGGGGATCTAAAGGAGAATTTTGGGTACCATGATGCGCGTCAGGAGCTGGGCATGCTGGATGGCCGGGTAGAGACCATCCAGGCTACCTTGCGCAATGCAGTTGTGGTGGAGCCTGCACCAAAGAATGGCACGGTGCAGCTTCTCTCCTCAGTGACAGTCGCAGATGAATGGGGGGAAAGCAGTTACACGATAGTTGGGACCACCGAGGCCAATATTGCTGAAGGCAGGATCTCCCAGGACTCTCCTCTGGGTGCGGCACTCTGTGGTCACCGGGCAGGGGACGTGGTTGAGTTTGAGGCACCAAATGGCGCCCAGCAGGTAAGGATTACCAGGGTCGACTAACACCGCCAAAGCAGGCTGATCCCGCTCTCCTGCACTGGGTGCTGTTAGCCCGTTAGCCCGTAAGGTGGGGTCGGCCCAGGGCGGCAGCAAAGGCTGCCTCGGTGCTGTCGTTTATCACACAAAAGCTGATTTGCGCCAGCCCCAGTCTCTCTATCGCAGATAGCGCTTCTCCGATGGCTACCTTCGCGCCTGCCATGAGCGGGTAGCCGTAGATCCCCATGGAGATGGCTGCTGAGGTGATACTGCTGCATCCGTGCTGGGCTGCCAGAAGAAAGGCTGACTGGTAGGCGCTCCGGAGTAGCTCCTCCTCGCCATTTGCCCCACCCCGCCAGATGGGGCCCACCGCGTGGATTACGTATCTGACTGGAAGCTGGCCTGCTCCGGTTATGACCGCATGCCCGGGCGGGCATCCGCCGCTTATTGCGGCAAGCTCGTCTGCAAGCGTCCTTCCGGCAGAGCGGTGGACGGCTCCATGCCCGCCCCCTCCTCCTGCCAGCGCACTGTTGGCAGCGTTGATCAGCGCGTCAGCGGGCACGGTTGTGATGTCGGCACGCATTACCCTGACAGGATTGGTCATCGGGTGGAAGCACCAGATGGTGCCATCTGCCAGGCAGCTCCCAGGTAGGCACTTTCCAGGGCAAAATCCAGCTGTGCTATCTTGGGTGGGTGGAAACGATGCCTGGCGAAGAGCCAATCTCCTGGAGGGCGATTACCCTCAGGTGTCCGGTCATCTCTTCGGATGGCGAGACGGCAGGGGAGCTCGTGGACGTGGCGGCCATGGAGGATGAGGACATCTTCCATGGGATTGTGTTCACCCACAGCGCAAAGGGTATTCATCTGCTGGCACCAGCCAAGGATATCGCGCTTATCACCAGATCTGCGGTACATCTTTCTGTTCCCCTCGCAGACACCTTCAGCTATCAGCCGTTCCATGAACTGGACATAGAGCGGATGGGATTGAAGGGGCTCTTCAAATGGAAGCATGTGGTGTGGAAGCACCAGGGAAAGTAGCCGGCGGCACCGGTGCTGGCTTTTCCCTCTGGGCTTGACCGCTGGCTCAGGCTTCAGTTCCAGTTTCCCCTGACCGGACAGGGTGCGCGTAGATGCCTGCTGGCTGCTCTTTTAGCTGACAGTGCTCTTTTGCTCTTCCCGGATGGGTAGTTGCCAGATGGTGATGATGATGATAAGCGCAGCGATGCCTGCAACGATGGAGGCGTAGCCGTAGGACCAGGCTGCGCCCAGGCTGTAGAGCAGTCCCATGATGAGGTTGCCTGCAAATACCCCGGCACTCCGGTAGGCTGAGAGAGCACCAAAAGCCCGTCCGGACTGGCCCGGCAGGCCCGTCCTTGAGATGAGGGTAGGCTCCAGTGTTTCAATGACGCCAAGGGCAAAGCCGATAATGGCTACACCCAGAAAGAGCAGAAACCCACCTTTTCCCATCTCATACCCTATGGCGATGAGTGCCGCGCCCACTCCGGCGCCAAGGTATCCAACCAGTCCCAGTCGGCGCAGCTGGGCGGTCATGGTTTTGCCCAGGTGCCCACCGAGGAGATAGCCCGTTGCCGCCGAGACTGCCTGAAAGAGCAGGAAGGCACCAATGCCGGCGCTGAACGAGTGGTAGCCCTGGGAGACGGTAAGTACGGGAAAGCCGATGCTGTACGAGGTAAAGCCAAAGAGCGCAGTCGCTGCCAGGATCGCCCTGGCGCTGCTTGCGGGGAGCGCGCCGCGCCAGGGTGCTTCCTCTGGATCGGTGCCCTGGATATCGTCCTTGTCCGCGCCCTCGCCCCGACTCGGGCCCGGGCTAGCGGGACCCTGCGTGTGCGCGCTCTCCTTCCGGCGTGCATTGGGCTCACTCCTGCTTTTGCCCGTGGTGGCGAGTGACAGGGAGATGGTCGATGCAATGAGTGGCAGTGCAGTGCCGAGGAAGATCCAGCGGAACTGGAGATGCAGGGAAATGGCGATAAGCACGTAGATGGCTGCCAGGACCCCTCCGCCTACGTCGAGTGCGTGCAGAAAGCCGAAGGCAGAGGAACGGGTAGCGGGGTCCGGAGCTGCCTCCGTCAGCATCACCCTGCGGGAGGGGCTGCGCAGGTTCCGCGCCCACCAGCCACCGCACAGGAGACCCATGGCCCAGACCGGGTTGTAGACAAGGGCAGACAGCGAGAGAAGTGGGATGACACTGTTGCCCAGGAGTGCAATGCGGCGGTGACCGTACCGGTCTCCGAGTCTCCCGCCCAGGTATGAGATGAGTGACCCACCACCGTAGGCAAGTGCCATCGCCAGACCAAAAAACCATACCTGCTGGTGCAGGACCAGGACAAGAAGGAGCGGAAAGCCTGCCATGACCGACTGGTAGCCAAGGTCGGCAAAGCAGGCCGAGAGCGCAATCGCCCATACGTTTCGGGTCCGCCATGTGGTGCTGGGGTTTGGCATCTACTTCTCCCAGGGAGGTTGTTTCACTGTCAGGCAGCTGGCCGTTCCACGCGGCCTGGCAGGAAGGAGCAGCTTTTGCAGCCGACACCCTTGATGCCTTTGCCTGAATTAAAGACTAAAGAGGGCAGCCGCCTGACCCGGAAAGAGTGTACCCCCACGGCGCGCTATCATGTGACCCAGTCAGCATTCTGGATCCCGGTCTACGATCATTGCGCTGGTTTTCACGCGTGTCTGGGCTGGGCAGGGATGGATGCGGCAGGAGGGTACGGTACTGGCTGGAACACCGATGACAGACATTCTGGAGGCGTATTCGAGGCTAAGGGTGGACTCCTGGCTTGCGATGGTGGCAGCGTCGCCATCCGGGCTTTCCTGGACGCCGCTTGGGGGGATAGAGAACAACGTCCACACTGTTGAGGTTTCAGCGGATCCGGCCCTTGCACTGGTTGAACGACCAGTCAACTCGATCGATGCGGTGCTGGATTTAAAGGCTCGTGAGCTTGGTGTAACAGCGCCCACTCCGAAAGCCGCAGCACAGTTGTTCTGGCCAGACCTGGGAGAAGGGGTGGCTCTGGAAGACGCAAAGCGGATCGGGATACAGGTGGCACTTTTTGATTCGGGAGAGGCTTCCAGGCCCACGATTGCCATCCTGGATCATGGAACAGGGCAGCATCCTGCGGATTTCCCAACTACGCTACTCTCCCTCCTTGC
>JAJZMA010000046.1 GCA_021850405.1 bacterium | reverse complement strand
AACTCCCTGGCGCATACGCGCAATCGCCCCTGGACTGATTTCTTTTACCCACACCCGATACTCTTTCTCAACACCAAAGGATGGGTGGGTGACCCTGTGTGCCAATTCGCCATCGTTGCTAAGCAGAAGCGCACCACTGGTATCCAGGTCGAGCCGGCCAACTGGCACCAGATTCCCAAGATCCGGAACTGCCTGCGCCAGGCTGATGGCGGCGTGGCTATCCCGTATTGTGCTGGTAACACCAACCGGCTTGTGGTAGAGCAGTGTGCGCGTGCCTGGCGGGCCCCCAACCGTCTTGCCGTCGACGGCAATTACATCCTGTCCAGGGAGGATGCGGGTGCCATTTACCGCATGCAGCCCGTTTACTGTGACCCGCCCGCTCTTTACCAGCTCATCTGATTGCCGCCTGGATGCTATGCCATGCCTTGCCAGAAAGTGGTTCAACCGCTCACCACGAGGACTTGCAGCATCGCTCCGGCCAGGTAGTTCCTGGCTGGGAAGGGCTGTCCTGCCTGCCTTATCGGCTGTACCTGCTATGTCCCCCGGTGCTGGTGCTGCATGTGTTTTCACTCCTGGTGCCCATGCGCCTTTTCCGAGATGATGGCGCGGGAGTGTTCTGGATCACTGTCTTTCGATGTGTCGCCTGCTGATGTGCTCTCGGCTGTGGCTGCTTGCTCATAGCTCCCTGGCAGCACGGCTGCCCCTGGCAGCGGTTCTCCCTCTGGCCCCCCATCAATACTGGTCTTCTGCACCAGGGTGTCAGTCCCCCCGTTGGTTGTGGGGCCCCCGGCGTCACTGCCGCCTGAATCCGCAAGGAGCTGGTCGCTGGTATCTTCCAGTTCGAAGACAGTCCTGGCAAAAACAGTTTCTGGCAGTCTGGGAAGGTCCGCAATCGACTCCAGCCCTACTGTCTGGAGAAAGCGCAGGGTAGTGCCAAATAAACGCGGATGACCAGGGCTGTCTTCGCGTCCCAGTTCAGAGATGAGCCCGCGCTGCTCCAGTTTTTCTATTACGCCGGAGCAGTCAACGCCACGGATGGCCTCGATTGCAGAGATGGTCACTGGCTGGCGATAGGCAATAATGGCTAGCGTCTCGGTTGCTGCCCTGCTCAGCCGGGCCCGTTTCTCCGGGTTGAGCGCACGTGCGACCGCCCATGCAGCAGTCGCGCGGGTGACCAGCTGAACTTCTCCAGCATGCTGCTGAAGCATGAGGCCGGTTCCCCGCAATGCATCGGTCGCAGCCTGGAGGGCGAGATCAATGAGGGGCTGCTCCTTGCCGCAGATGGTTGCGAGTTCTGCCATACTCACCGGCCGGCTCAGAGCCAGGCACACTGCATGGATTATGGGGGCAAATGCTGCTGGCTCGTGCTGTTCCCTCCAGTCGGCTGGCACCGGATACTCAGCTGCACTTTCGTCCTGGGCCTGCGTGGGAGAATGCATAAGGTCAGCGCTCATGCCCAGCTTCCTGCATCTGCCCCATCACAGATATAGCACCAAAGGCCTCTTTTTGCCTTACTTTCGCCTCACCTGCCCTAAGCAGCTCCAGCAAGGCAAGAAAGGTCGCTATAACTTCCATAAGGGTAGCTGCCTTCTCAAAGAGTTCTTCAAACAGAACCGATGGCTGTCGCGATAGCAAGGCTCTCATCTCGGTTATCTTGCTCTCTACCGATACCATTGGAGACGGCTCTATAACTGCATGGGTAGCCCCAAACCGGAGTAGAACTTTCTCCAGTGCCCCCGCTAGTGTCTGAGGGCTGATACTCAGCTGCTCTACCGGTACGATTTCTGGCACCAGACGGCTCATATAGCTCCGCATCGCATCATCCTGGCCTATCAGGGCCACAGCTGCATCCTGGAACACCCTGTATTCAGCAAGCCTCGCCCCATCAGGAGCTGACTCCTCTTCCCCATCTTCCTGCCCCAACCCTGCCTGCCTGTCAGTCTCAGGGCGAGCCATCCATGCTACAAGCCGGGAACATAGCTCAAGGAACTGCGCCATGTTTTCAGGAGTTACATCCATGTCGCCGGAGCCAAGGGCGGTTTCAAAGCGCGCAGTAATCTCTGCTATACGAACCTGGCTGCGCTCGATCTCTCCATTTTCGGCCGCCCTTACCAGTTCAGCCAGTGGCAGGTTCCTGCCTCCAGCAGCAACCATGAGCCGCCCAGGATCGATAAAAAGGAGGGGGTTGTTGTCAGCCCCGTGAGCCAGGCTTCGTTCCTTCCCGTCCTCCCCCTGGTCATCCCCAGCCGGCAGCGCCGCTGCTGGATTCGTCAGTGGACTGTTTTCTTCCTGATCCTTTTGCGTACCGTTGCTCATGTCATTCACCTTACCCCACTCGACTTGCAGCCGGCCTGGGCCGGATATCGCCATCCACACTGCTTTCCAGCAGTTCAACGGCCCTTTTCCTTGCGGCTGCTGTGAGGCTACCCGAAAGCAGCCTTGCTACTTCCAGTACACGCTCCTGGCCAGTGATTGACTCAATTGTGCCCTCTGTTCCAGCAGCACTGACGACCCGACGGACCAGCAGGTGGGTATCAGCCCGTGCTGCAATCTCTGCACGATGGGTAATGGTTATGATCTGGCGGCTCTTGCCAAGACTGGCCAGCACCTCTCCCATGCGTATGGCCGTCTCGCCACCTATTCCGGTATCCACCTCATCCAGAACCAGTGTTGCACTCTCCGTCTCACCTGAAATCAGCACCCTTAGCGCCAGGGCTACCCGGGAGAGTTCACCTCCTGATGCCACTGCAGATAGCGGCAAGGGAGCCATCTCACGGGCTGAGGAGAACAGAAACTGCACCTGGTCTGCTCCATCCGGATTTACCAGGATGCTCCTGCCGTCTGATGGAATCCCGGATGCACCCTCTTTCAGGGTGCACGTGACCAGAAAACTGGCCTCCGGAATCCCAAGTTCGCAAAGCAGAGCTGTGACCTGCTGCTCCAGATCACAGCTGGCAGCAAGTCGTACAGAGTGCAGCCGGAGCGCGTGGGCGAGGCACTTTCCCGTCACCTCATGCAGCTGCATGGTCAGGCTGGTCAGGTCGGCAGCTGATGCTGCATCAGCTAGCAGTCGCTCCGCCTCCTCCTGCTCCTGCCTTGCAGCTTCAAGCGAGCCAAAGCGGCGCACTGCTGCAGCCATACGTGAAAGCTCGTCTTCCACCTCTGCAAGCCGTTCTGGGTTCCCGGCTGACCCCTCGGCCAGCAGGCGCGCCTCAAGGAGTACTCCGTCCAGCTGCACAAGGAGTGAATCTATCGCCGCTGTGAGGGAAGCTACCTGCTCGCCCATGGGCAGCTGGTGCAGGACTGGAAGCAATGCAGAGACGAGATCCCTGGCTCCTGGCTGCTCGTCGGCTCCTCCTATTGCCTGGCGCACCTGCCCGGCAGCGAGGCGGATTCTGGTCGCAGCAGAGAGCTCTGCCAACTCTGCACGGAGCTGTTCCTGCCGCTCCTCTGACAGCTCCAGGCCAGCCAGCTGGCGCTGCACAGCAACCGCTGCTGCACGGACCTCTACCGCCTTTGTCTGGTCTTCAGTTATCCTGGCAATGGTTCGTTCCAGCGCTGTCTTCTGCAGATACAGTTCGGCCATCTCTCTTCTCAGGCCGGCAGCCCCGCAAAACCAGTCCAGCAATTCTCTCTGGTAGAAGGAGTCACTGAGCCGGCCACTTTCTCCCTGGGTAGCTATCTCAACCAGGTCGCCTGCAATGGCAGACAGCGTTCTGGCACTTGCCACTGCACCGTTTATCCTGATACTTGCCTTTCCCGTTCCCCCTTGCCTTGCGATGGTTATCAGACCATCGTTTTCCGGGATGCCAAAATCATCTGCAAGACGGGCTGCCCTTTCTGGTATGTCACGGAATGTTGCTGCGACCCGGGTACGGCCAGAGGCTCCATCGGCTGATATTGCGGTACCAGCCCGACCGCCAAGGCACCATCTGAGCGCCTCCATGGAAAGCGACTTGCCGCTGCCACTCTCTCCTGTGAGAACATTCAGTCCTTCCCCAAATTCCAGCGATGCCTGTCGCAGAAGCGCATAGTTCTCGAGGTGGAGCTCAATCAGTGACACTCTCTCCACCAGCTAGGAGTGTCTGTTGGCGGTGACGATTTCCGCGTCCTTCCACTGAATCGCGCAGGGGGATCCCATACCGGGCCTTGGTGCGCAACCGCTGTAGCCAGGAGGCTCCCTGGGGGCTCCGGAGTACTGTGATAAACGGACCAGGTGTGACAGCTATCTCCGCATCATCTCCGAGCAGCGCCTGCTGGTCTCCATCTGTTGCGAGGAATGCGGGACCCTTTTCTACTGTCAGCCGCAGTGAGACTGTATTGGGAAGCACAATAGCCCTGCTCACAACTGCATGCGGAGCAAGAGGAACAAACACGATTCCCTGTATCCGTGGGTCGATAGGAGGCCCACCCCCACTCAGTGCGTAGCCGGTAGAGCCCAGCGCAGTGGCAATGACCAGACCATCGGCGTCAAAATCTCCGAGCAGCTCTCCATCGGTGCGCACAGAAATGCGGATGGCGGCGATCCTTGGCGCTCTTACAACCACATCATTGACCGCTACACCCGACTTTTCAGTGCCGTCCTCGCCCGCCAGTGAGTAGGCCAGCAAGCGATGCTGTTCCCGTGGAGCGGTTCCATCAAGAAAGCTCGCCACAGCCCGGTCCAGGTCAGGTAGCTCGACATCGGTCAGAAAGCCAAGCTTTCCCCGGTTGACACCCATTACCGGAATATCTGCTTTGGATGCAAGGCGCGAGGCGAGCAGGAACGTGCCATC
>JAJZMA010000095.1 GCA_021850405.1 bacterium | reverse complement strand
TCTGGGCGTGGTGCATTCACTGTGGAAGCCTATCCCGGGGAGGTTCAAGGACTATATAGCGATGCCAAAAGCAAACGGCTATCAGTCCTTGCACACCACGGTGATGACGCACACGGGCTCGCCCCTGGAGATCCAGATTCGTACTCATGAGATGCACCAGACCTCTGAATACGGTGTGGCTGCGCATTGGCGCTACAAGGAAACCGCCCCTACAGACCCAAAACTGGACGAGCGTTTTTCCTGGCTGCGGTTGCTCATTGACTGGCAGAAGGAGGTCTCAGACGCCCAGAGTTTCGTAGACGCTGTCAAGGTTGATTTTTTTCAGGATGAGGTCTTTGTTTTTACACCCAAGGGTGATGTCCGCTCTCTGCCCAGCGGGAGTACTCCGGTAGATTTTGCGTATCGGGTGCATACCGATGTTGGCCACCACTGCATAGGGGCCAAGGTTAATGGGCGGATGGTGCCACTGGATCACAAACTGGCAAATGGTGACATTGTAGAGATTCTGACGACCAAGTCCTCTCATGGGCCATCCCGTGACTGGCTTGGATTTGTCAAGACCAGTGGGGCCAGGGAGAAGATTCGCTCCTGGTTCAAGCATGAGCGCCGCGAGGAAAATATCCAGAAGGGGCGAGAGCTGCTGGACAGGGAACTGAAGCGGATGCGTCAGACCTCATTGTCCTCCCTGCGCGAGGAGCACCTTGCTGCTGTGGCGAAGGATTTCAAGTTCACTTCCGATGATGACTTTCTGGCTGCTATAGGGTACGGGGACATAGCTGCAAGATCAGTGGTGGTGCGGCTGGGTGCACAGTTTGAAGAGGCTGAGCGGGGAGGGGGAGATGGGCTGCTTCCGATTCCAGTTACCACCACAGCTCGTCCGACTGGCACGGTCAAGGTGAGCGGCCTCACCGACATGATGACCACCTTTGCCCAGTGCTGCAAGCCTGTTATTGGGGACCAGATACGGGGCTATATAACCAGAGGCAAGGGGGTAACCATTCATCGCGCGGAGTGCATAAACATCAGGAAGGCGGCCGACCCCGACCGTCTCGTTGAGGTCCAGTGGGAGACAGGAGACAGGCAGGTGTACCCAGTTGGGATCAAGATCGAGGCCTGGGACCGTACCGGATTGCTCAGGGACATCGCTGCAGTCATTGCAGAGTCCAGGATCAATCTTGCGGGAGCTGATGTCCAGGTATACGATGACCGTACAGCAGTTATTTCAACTGTGGTTGAGATACAGAATCTGACCCAGTTGAGCCGTCTCCTGGAAAAGCTTGAGGGAGTAAAGGATGTGCATACCGTCGCACGCGACCTTGCATGAGAGTCCTGGTCTGGATATAGTGTATCTGTCGGTATCCATCCCACTTTCGCTCTTAGCGGGGTACCACACAGACAGGGCCGCAGCGGCAAGCCTTCGGCCGGTCTTTGAGCTTGCGCAGTCAATCGTCAGCTGGAGGAATTGTTATGGCTGGTAGCAGTGACAGTGCGGGAGGTACTGGGAAAGGGGCCCCGGAAGGACATGCGGATGACTCAGCAAGAGAACAGGAGCGGATCAGGAGGAAGCTCGGCCTTACCCAGTTAGAGATGGCAATTGCGACTGGTTTTAGTGAGCAGCGCGATGGGCGCCCTATTGTTGTCCCTCCAGAGGAAGATGACGACCAGGTCCCGGGGGCTGACACGTAGGGTCCAGCCCACGGCATTGGCGCCACTTTGAAAGTAAAGGGGGTAGGTGTTGAAAGAGTTGTCCCTCGACTGGCGATGACCAGGCAGCAGGGATGGTTTGGCCTCCCAGTTAGAGCCAGTACCTGCATCAGCCTACTGGTTCTTCTGGGGCTTGCAATAGTTACCATGTTTTTGTTCAGCCTGGGCCCGTTTTTCTCTTGGCGGGATGGGACCCTGTTGATTACCAGCGAGTGCACTCCGACCGTACGTAATATGTTGGGTGTTGTCTCCATAGTGCCTAAACGCATCCCGGGGCACGGCCTGCAGTCGATTAGTCTTCCCCCGGGTACTTATACGGTCAGCACGCTATTTTGCCCCGTGACAATTTATGACGGTGTGTGGACTGTAGTAGTTCATTCCGGCAAGACCGTTATGGTGCCTCGAGTTGCGAATAGTGGCGGGCCCTGATCTGCAATGCAGGGAAGGCGCTAGCTTTTGGGTCGTTCTCCCGGGCTCTATACCCGTGATGAGTGGCAGATTGGATTGGGTTCCTCCGCCCCTCCCTGCCTGGCCTTCATGACATTGGTGGTGTTGCGGAACTCAGAGGTCTGTGGAGGTTGGGAGGAGGTAACATCGCCCTTTCCATGGCAACACCTGTTATCCACAGAATCGGAGTTGTCCAAATGGGCGCCAGGGAACGCAGGTGCCAGGAGGATCTGTGAACCACCTGGGAACGCTGCGGTATGGGAGTGCCTGTGTCCCCTGGGGGTTAGGGTGAAGCGGTGCGTGACTTGCGGTGATATCTTACGCGTGTAGTGGTACAGGTTCCTGCCGTATTGGGCAGTGTGATGGTGAGGGTTTTCGCTTGGACAGTTCCCGATGGCGCCACCGGACCAACGGCAAGGATGCATTGATTGACCTGCAGTGTCGAGCTCGTTGCTGTCGTGATTTTTGTCACCTGCACTGTCGTGGGAATGGACACGGAAACGACCGCACCTGATGACGCGCGCAGTGTGAGCGATGTCGGTGTGACGGCTGTCACCGTTCCCACAGCGGCGCCTGTCCTGTGCGTTGTCGCGCCTGCGCTGGATGAGGCCTGTGGCGTATGCGTGGCAGTGCATCTGCCCGCAGGTGTGACGGATACCCGGGACGCATTGATTGAGGCATTGGCTGCCCACTGTCCAAATACAGCAACACACAGTCCGGTTGTGATTGCAGAGAGAGGCACTGTCTCAAGCTGGTCGACTCGGGTTTTGGAAGTGTAGTCCACAGGTACATCGCCATGGATACCGGTGAGCGTGAGAGTGGTTGCGTTGACCGCGACAAGTTGGCCGGAGGCGCTGCCGCCTTTGTGGGCGTGAGTAGTGGGGGTGGGCGATGAGTGTGGTGTGGTTGCGGTTACAGAACCGCAACCAGCGAGCATGACCATGGTGATTCCCACTGTGCACAGGATGCGTATGTTCATGGGACTCTCCTTCGCCTGTAGCTACTGGTAGTGGAGTGCATCGATTGGTGCGAGCCGGGCGGCGCGCGAGGCCGGGTATACGCCAAAGACGATACCGACGAATACCGATACGGTCACCGCGATGATGATGGGTGGCAGAGTGATGTCCATGGGGATGTGTGCCAGGCGCGGGACAATCAGTCCCGTTGTGAGTGCCAGTCCTACTCCGAGAAGCCCTCCAACACCGGTGAGGACCGCCGCCTCGATTACAAACTGGCGAAAAAGATCTGACGGGGTAGCTCCCAGTGCCTTTCGCAGTCCTATTTCGGTCGTGCGTTCAGTCACCGACACCAGCATGATATTCATGACGCCAATCCCGCCGACTAGAAGCGCAATGGCAGCAACGCTCGCGAGAAGGATAGTCAGAGTTCCGGTGATTGCCTGTGCGGTGCTAAAGAGCTGTGTCGGAGTCGTGATCTGGAAGTTCGCGTTGGCGGGGTCTGAGATATGGTGGGTCTGGAGAAGAAGTTGGTCTGCCTCCTGGTACGCGGACCCTATCGTCGCCTGACTTGTCGCGCTCAGCATGATGCGCTGGACGACGGGTCCAAAGAAGTCATTCTGTGCCGTAGTGATGGGGATGACAGCAAGGTCGTCCAGATTCGCGAATCCCTGGCTCCCTATGGGCGTGAGAATGCCAATTACGGTGAAGGGAACACCATTGAGTGTGACGGAACTTCCGGGTCCGACCTGCAGTTCCTGCGCCGTGACCGCACCCAGAACCATGACTTGCGCCGACGATGCGACATCTTTTGTGGTGAGGAATCTTCCCACGGCCACGCTTCGGGCGTTGGCCACGAGCCAGCCTGGCGTGCTCCCCGAGACTGTTGTGGTCCAGTTCGAGTACTGGCTCACCAGTGTGGTCTGGCCCTGTACGACGGGGGCCACGGCAGCAATAGCGGGGGCGTCGGTGCGGTTGGCCAGGCCTGTTGCATCCGCCATGGTCAGGGTGCTCGCGCTGCCCGCGCCGCCTCGCACCCCGCTTGATACGGTGGAGCCAGGCATGATGGTGAGCAGATTGGTCCCCAGGGAGGAGATGCGTGCCGACACGCTCGCCGAGGATGCCTCACCAATCCCTACTGTGCAGATGACAGCGGCAACACCAAAAAGGATTCCGAGCATTGTAAGAGCGGAACGCATCCTGTGCCCCAGAAGGCTGAGCATTCCGGTGGCGACGGTGTTGTACCAGCTCATCCGGTCTCCTCCACAAAACGCCCATCGCGCATATGGATCGCCCTGTTTGCCGCAGCGGCGACATCTGCCTCGTGAGTGATCATGAGAATGCTGCGCCCCGACACATTCAGGGAGCGCAGAAGGCTCAGGATGCCCGCCGTGGACGTAGAATCGAGGTTGCCGGTTGGTTCATCGGCGAGGATGAGATCGGGGTCGGTCACCAACGCGCGTGCGATTGCGACACGCTGCTGTTGCCCGCCCGACAGTTCGGTGGGACGATGCTCGACGCGATGGGAGAGTTCCACCATCTCGAGTGCGGCCATTGCTCGCTCCCGCCTGTCGGATGCGTTCCTGTAGACGAGTGGAAGTTCCACATTGCGCCACGCTGACAGCCGCGGCAGAAGGTGAAACTGCTGGAAGACAAAGCCAATTCTCCGGTTGCGAACCCGCG
>JAJZMA010000075.1 GCA_021850405.1 bacterium | reverse complement strand
TACACGATGTTTCGTGGCTCGCGCCCCCTGGGCTTTCCGGAGAATGGCGGTTACCCAGGCGCACAGGGGCCATACTACTGCGGGGTTGGCTCAGATGATGTGTACGGGCGCCCCCTGGTTGAGGCCCATCTGGATGCATGCCTGCGCGCGGGGCTAAAGGTGGCCGGGATCAATGCAGAAGTTATGCCAGGACAGTGGGAGTACCAGCTCGGCCCACTTGGACCAGTGGAAATTTCAGACCAGCTCTGGATAGCCCGGTGGATGCTGAACCGGATTGGGGAAGATTTCAACATATCGGTAACGCTGGATCCCAAGCCGGTGCGTGGTGACTGGAATGGCGCTGGTGCCCATACCAACTTCTCTACAAAAGAGATGCGCTCTACCTACGATGCTGTAGTCGCAGCCGCCGAGGCGCTTGGGGAGCGGGCCGCGCTTCATGTCGCCAATTATGGTGACAGGATCGAGGCCAGACTGACTGGACAGCATGAAACTGCACCGTATAACAAGTTCAGCTACGGCGTCTCTGACCGGGGAGCGTCGGTGCGGATCCCATGGCAGGTTGCCAAGGAGCAGAAGGGTTACATTGAGGATCGCCGGCCCAATGCCAATTGCGACCCTTACGTTGTTACGCGCCTCATACTGGAGACCTGCTGCCCAGCGATGGAAGCCGCCCTCCAGGGAGTTGCGCGCTAGCGCCAGGGCCTGGTAGGCAGCGCTGCCAGCACGGGAGCAAGGGGCTGGGCCCAGCAGTTAAACTTGGTGTAGCTGGAAAGCTGTTTCCAGGTTTGCTCTGGGCGGATCGCATACCCTCTCGCGGGTAGCGCGGCACCTCCATGGCAGTGCAGGCAAGGCAATTGATCAGGGAGAAGATATGGCTAGTATTGATGCTCTTTACACAGAGAAAACCATTCTGGTTTCGGCGGATCCTGCTGTCCTGTACGACATGATCACAGACGTAACACGGATGGGGGAGTGGAGCCCAGTGTGCAAATCCTGCTGGTGGGACGACGGGCAGGCGCCCAAGGTCGGTTCCTGGTTTACCGGACACAATGTGTTGGAAGAGCGGCAGTGGGATACCCGCTGCGAGGTGGTAACCGCCACCCGGCCCAGAGAGTTTGCCTGGATCGTAGGGGGCAAGGAGGAAGGGTATGTGAGATGGGGCTACCGTTTCGTCCCATCTGGGGACAAGACCAGCGTAACGGAATCATGGCGGGTGCTTCGGCAAACCGAGCGGATCGCTGCCATGGACAATGCTGACGTACCTGCTTACGTCGAGCGCACAGAGCGTGGCATTGAAGAGACACTGGAAAATCTGAAAAGGGTTGCTGAGGCTGCACCAGTCCTGCCTTCCTGACAACCCCGTCTGAGGGGCCTTTCCTGCCCTGATTGTCCGCCTGTGGTCCGCAGTGATGCTATAGCATTCTGCATGGATCAGTACCAACGGATGGGCAGCGGCAGGCCGCGATGGATCGCGGCCGCTTCCAGCAGGAGAGCTTTTGATGAGCGTGGCCAGTGCCATGGACCTGGGGCGTGATGGTCGTCGGGTATCGAGGGATGCCGCGCTTGCCGCCTCAATTCCCGCAGTGGTGCTAAAGGATGGGCATGTCTCGTACAGCAGCTTGCGTGCTGTCCGGGGGCAGCGGGCAAAAAATGTCCGGATGGTCTTTGCCCTTAGCCGGCCTGAACTGGCAGATTTCCTTGGAGTGCCAGTGGCCCTGCTATCGGAGTGGGAGGATGGCAGCGGGCGCCTGGCGGATCAGGATCTGGGCGCGGCTGAGCGACTGCAGCGGCGCTACCGTGCTGGCCAGGCATTGCTGGATAGTTGCAAGAGCCAGAAAGTGCACTGCTATCACGGGCAGACTGGCCCGTTTACCCTGAGAGAGGTTATGTCCCTGTGGCGCTCCAGCAAGCCGTTTGTGCATGTGGAAGGTCCGAAAGGTACAAGGGCATTGACCTTTTCCGAAGTGATGCGGGAGCGCCAGGATGCGGTGGAGATTGTGCGCAATGAAGTGGTTGCTCGCAGTGGTCCCCTGGTTTTTTCCACCCCGCTTGACGGACCCGTCCGGGTCGGCAGACTGCGTCACCGGGCCTGGCTGATTCGGGAGCGGTGCCGGGTTGCGGCAGGTTACGCTGAGTTTGGCGCCGCGGCTTATACTGCGGTCCTGGGATTTAGCCTTCTCCTGACAGTGCCGATGACAGCAGCACTCATGGTCGCCGTGCCGATGTTTGGAATGCTGGCGGCTGGCGCGATGGTCATTGACTCCATGAACCGTCTGGAGAGGGCAGAGGAGGAGCGGACCAGAAACGCCGATCACAGGAGCGCTATCGCCGCGAGGAGGGAGGTTGCTGCCTTTCGGTCGATGGTTGAGTCCTTTGAAGCACAGATAGCTGATATCGGCAAGGATCGCCTGTCAGCTGGTGCGGAATCTCCAGAGCAGGGTGAGCAGGCTGGACAGCTACACCGCTGGCCGTGGATTAGCCCCGGTGCTCCCCGCTGGCCATGGATTGGCCCTGACTCTCCTTCCCCCCGGGAAGGCAGTGGTGGACATCGTTTTATCGGCTACGTCTCCCGCAGGCCGCAGCCACCAGTGGAGCGGAACATCAGGCGCGGGGAGGGCCCAGGAGCCAGCCAGAAGGCATACCTTGCCAGGGGAAAAACATCAAGCGGCGCAGGACTTGAATAAGCCACCCGCTCACATGAAGGAAGGATAAATGCTCTATCCAGAGGTGATATTGACACTGAATGGCGGTGCTCCTACCGGCCAGTATGAGCTTCGCACGAAGAGGGGGTGGCGGGTTAATTTTGTCAAGACTGTTTTTGGTCTTACAGACCGCACACTTGCCGACTTTCTGGGTGTGGATCCGGGGACTGTGTCGGCCTGGGAGTGCGGGGAGGGCTATATCTTCTCGCAGGACCAGGGTGCAGCAGAGCGGCTGCAACGGCTAACCCATGTGGGCCAGATCTTTAGGGACGCCGAGCAGATGGCACATGGCCCGGTTCATCCGGTGCCTGGATATGGGCCAACCCTGTATAGCGTGCGGGGGATGTATGCGGATGACACGCCGGTACAGTGGACTCCAATGCGCTGTTGCTCCATCCGGGAACTGGTAGCTTCTGATCCCGACCACTGTGAGTCGCTTGCGTATTCGTACGTTTCGCACCGGCTTGGTCGGCCCCATCCTGGGTTTCCCAGGTACTGGGACGGCCCAGTCAATGCGCGAGGAGCCAGGCAGAGGTTCGGAGCATTCCGGGAAAGGAAGGGGCGGCTGCTTACCGGCCTTATGATTGGGATCGGAGCGATTGGGTTTGTTCTCACACCTATTGCATTGGGCACCTTTGCTGCGCTCGCACCGCCGGTGGTCCTGTTCAACACGCTTTGCTGGGGCGCCTGCGTGGTTGCGATGGGCGCAGGGCTTGTTGGACTGGGAAAGGCAGAGCGGGATCATCGGATCGAGGCAGGATTGCAGCGCTTTCGCAGTGAACGTGCAAGCCAGCCGGAAGCCGAAGCCCGGCAGCAGGATGCGCTCACATCGACTGGGTCAGGCGTGGCGTGGCTGGAGGCTGCAGGCCCCAGAGTGGCCAGGGCGCCTTCGGTCGGAGCCGGCTCCCGGCGGGAAGGAGCTGCCCGAACCGTGGCTGGCCGGGATATGCAGCTGTAGTCGCAGCCTTCTTGCCAGGTAGCGCTGGTAGCCAGGTAGCACTGTTCCTGTCTCACTTCGGGTGCAGCCACCCCCAAGGTGAGAGAATGTCGGGGAAGTGGTAGACAGGATAAAACGGCTGGGCTCTGCACTTGCCATATGGTTTACGCCAGGCCTCAATATAAAAAGGTGGCTGGTCCTGCTTTTCGGCGGGATTGTCATGATGAGCCTGGCAGCTGGATATGCGCTCAAAGATGCGTACGCCTATCTCACGTTTCCTGCCTGGGTGAGCCCGCTTACCTTGCAGTTTTTGCCACGGGACGTACGTGCTGTCCTCTTTGCGACCATAGGTCTGGCTCTCATTGTGGTCAGCTTCTATCGGCTGGGACATTCAGTACTGGGTCCCTTCCTGCCCGGCGGTGGTGGGGAGCGCGGCATTATCGACCAGCTTTCCACCCATAGAAGACTTTCACGTGGCCCAAGAATCGTGGCAATCGGCGGGGGGACCGGCATGAGCACAATGCTGCGGGGGCTAAAAAAATACACGGGCAATATTTCAGCCATAGTGACCGTGGCGGATGATGGCGGTTCCAGCGGCAGATTGCGCAAGGAGTATCGTGTTTTGCCGCCAGGTGATTTCCGCCAGTGTCTGGTAGCCCTGGCCGAAACTGAGCCTCTTATGACCCAGCTGTTCTCTCACCGCTTTTCAGGCGATGGACCGCTTGCTGGCCACTCATTTGGCAACCTGTTCATCGCCGCCATGACCGATATCACCGGAGATTTCGAACATGCAGTGCGGGAATCGGTCAAAGTCCTTGCCGTGCGCGGACAGATCATACCGAGCACCCTGCAGGACGTTGTGCTCTGCGCGAAGGCTGGGGAAGAGGTGCGTGTTGGAGAATCGATGGTGCCGGAAGGGGAGGCTCCAATCGAGGATGTCTTCCTTTCTCCAGAGGACCCCCCTGTCAACCCTGAGGCGGAGGCCGCCATCCTGGCCGCTGAGCTGGTCCTCATTGGCCCTGGCTCCCTGTACACATCCATCCTCCCCAACCTGCTGGTGGAGGGGATGGTGGAAGCGCTCAAGGCAACTCCTGCGGTAAAGGTGTACGTTTGCAACGTCGCTACCCAGCCAGGAGAGACTACGGGATATACCGTCACCCAGCATCTCGATGCGATCGAGCGTCACGTAGGT
>JAJZMA010000004.1 GCA_021850405.1 bacterium | reverse complement strand
AGGATCACGCCACTGTTACCGCGGGCGCCCATGAGTGAACCGTGCGCCACCGCCTCCATAACAGCAGCGGCAGAGGCCTGTTCCCGCGCGCTCTCTGCTTCACCTACGGCAGCCCGCAAGGTCATGTACATATTGGAGCCGGTATCACCATCTGGCACAGGAAACACATTCAGGTCGTTTATCACTTCCTTGTTGGTTTCCAGCCACACCAGAGCCACCCGGAGGCCAGCCAGCAACTCAGTTCCACCAATGGAAATAAGCGGATGCGACTGGACCTGGGCCCTTGCCTGCCCTACCTCAGACTTTGCCATGCCCTGCTCCTTCGAGATGGATGCCCTGGACGTTGACATTAACCGCGACTACCGGTACCCCAACTGACTTTTCCACCGCGTACTGCACAGCACTCATGAGATTGTGAGCCACCTCGCTGATACGGGTCCCATACTGGACAATGATCCACAACTCAATGGTAAGCCCGGCGTCAGTAACCTCTACCTCGACTCCGCGGTGCTGGTTCTCACGGCTGAGCCGCTCAGCGATACCATCCCGAAGCCCCTTGGCGGCCATGCCCACCACGCCATAGCAGCCAGCAGCGGCGTGGCTAACAAGGCTGCGCACGACCCTGGGGGACACCTCAATGGTGCCTAGCGTTGCCGCCTGCGTCAGTGCGTCATGTGCCTTTTCCCTGGTAGCGATCTCTCTGCCTCCTTTACCTTCTCCAGCAGGGGTAGCGGGCCCAGCTGCCCTGCCTGCCTTCAGTGCACCCAGCTGTTCCTGCACTCACAGACCTTTCCATCGGTGGCAGGCAGCATCTGATCCATCCAGCAATGGCACCCCACCTGGTTGCGTACCTACCATTCTGACAGCAGTTCCAGCCCTGTGACCAGCACGGGCCTGATAAATACTACAATTAGGCAGCCCAGTGAGGTAGTACAGGCAATCAGTCGCTTTGTGGGCGACAAGCCTGGGGATTACATCCATTACCACTGGCCTGGGCAATGCTGATGGAAGACCCCTCCCAGATCGCGGATACAGGAAACAGGAAATAGCGCCGCACCCCGGGCAGGAACCAGCTGAAGCATACAGGCAATCCCAGGACCAGCTGCAATGGTCCGGGGGGAGAGTGAAGAGCGGAAAGAAGACAAAATGGCAAAGATGGCCCGGGAACTTCCCGAATGAGTAAAACCAGCAACAAGGCAAGCAAGCGATAAGGCGATAAGGAAAGATAGATATGTCCAAAAGGTGTGATCTCTGTGGCAAGGGGCCGATGGCAGGCAACAACGTGAGCCACTCCAAGGTGCATACAAAGCGCCGTTTCATGCCCAACCTGCAGAAGGCGACAGTTCTGGTGCAGGGGCGGCCACAGCAGGCCATCGTCTGCACCCGTTGCATCCGCACCCAGGCAAAGCAGAGGTAAACCCCACCAGGCACGGGGCTGGCCCCTGGTTCAACCAGGTGGAAGCACCTCCGCGAAGACTGCGAGCTCGGCGATGGCCAGGGCACTCCAGAATGCAGCCGGATGGGAGTTTAACGGGGTTTAACATGGTCTGGGTGTCGTCCAGGCATCGGGCTCAGGGCCCCTGGTGGCTAGCCTGGCGCAGGCACTGGCACAGGCACAGGCACAGGCATGCGAGACACACCGCGCGCTGGAAGCCAGGCAGGAGGCGGGACACCACCATGCCATGAGTAGCCTGTGATGGCCCAAAGCCAGAGATGCTCTCTCCCAGAATGTCCCGGCACCGAATGCAGCCACTGGCTGGAATTGCGGCAGCCGCTGTGGATAACTCCACCTCTCCTAACATTCTGGTACCAGGAGGATCGCATAAACGCGTCGATTTGTTCTCGCGCTTCAGGGTATGGTAACATACGCGCTGGTGGATTCCCAGGCCGCAAGAAGCCAGGGAGAGGGAAAGAAGGTGCAGGGCTGGAATCGGCCAGCCCTGTTGGAAATGGAGGATTAGCTCGTGAAAGATCGAACGATTGATGAACGCACTTCAAGCCAGAGGCAGCGTGGCAGTTTTTCAGTACTGGCTCTCGCCCTTTCCGGCCTGCTGTTTACAACTGTTCTCGCTGTAGGTGTCATGGGTGCACTCGGCGGCTTTACCGCCAGTATCACCAATCCTGCAAGCAGCACTACCGGCTATGGCTCTGGCACAGTCCTCCTCTCTGAGAGCCAGACCAGCGGCAGTACCACCAACACATGCATTTCGACTGGTAGCAATACAACGGCAAGCAATTCGGTCAGTACAGCCGATGCAAACACAACCTGCACTGCAATCAACCTGTTTGGAGGACAGGTTGCCGCTGACCCTGGGGTTGCAGTGAGCAGCGCCACCGTGACCGTAAAAAACATAGGCACGATCAATGCAGCGACTCTTACCCTCAGCAGCAGCGGTTGTACGCAGGCCGACAATACTGCCGGCTCCAATACGTACTTTGGAACAGATACTGCCTTCTGCTCGAAGGTGGACTATGAGATCTACGATTCCACCAGTGGGAATTGCCTGGTACCGGCAGCGACCGGAGCATGCCCCACAACGCTTAGCAACAGCTACAATCTCAGCCAGTTTACAACCCCGGTGAGCCTTGGCGCACTGAGCGCTGGTGGGTCCGAGACGCTGGTATTCTACATGCAGCTGGACAGCGCGGCGACAAATGCAGACCAGGGACTCATCGCAACTATGCCATTAACCTGGACGCTTAGCCAGTAAACATACCTAAAGGCTAGATCCATGCGACGATCCCACAGGGTCGCTGGCCTGGTAGTCGCGGTTGGAGGCCTGTATGCGGTGGGGATGCAAATCCCCGCCGCGTACAGTGGCTACTCCGCCACAGTAGAGAATCCCGTAGCCAGCTACGGCAGCGGTGCACTGGTGCTTTCGTCCACCACCGGCTACGGGACCTGCACCACGACCGGCACTACCGTCTCCAGCGACAGCAACACAAACTGCAGCGGCACCCTGCTTCCGCCAGACACAGGAGGAACATCTGCAAGTGCGACAACCAGCGTCTCCGACGTGAGCAATCTTGCAACCAGCAGACTTGCACTTGCAGGAGGGAGCTGCGGACTGCTTGTGACTCCAGATATTGCAGGTGGGAACACTGCAGTCCTGCGCGGGGGTGTAGCGCTCACTGCCACGTCTCCCTGGACAGGTAGCAGTTCCCTTGCATTCAGTGGCAGTACCGGGTACCTGGAGTCAACTGTGGCTACTGCAAATCCCCAGACGTTCACGATAATGGGATGGTTCAACACCGCTGCCGGTGCAACGTCAGGCGGAACCATCATCGGCGATACCAACGCCCAGGGCAACAGCGGCCAGACACTGGGCGACCGGCAGCTCTGGATAGATCCAGCCGGACAGGTAGTATTTGGTGTCACTGACGCAAAGACAGGCACCAACACCGAGATAGCCAGCAGTGGCTCCTACAACAATGGTGCCTGGCATCTGGCGGTTGCAACACTAACGTCATCCGGCCCAGACAAGGGAATGCAGCTGTATGTAGATGGGACCAACGTGGCAGCCGACAAGTTCGTCACGGGTGCAGTCAGCTACACCGGCTACTGGCATCTGGGCTGGGGAGCCGACAGCAGCTGGGCGAGCCCTCCCAGCCAGCCTTACTTCAATGGCAACCTGTCCAGTATTGCTGTCTTCCCGACGGCACTTACAGGAGCCCAGATCAGTACCCTCTATGGGGCGGCGAGCCAGTCTGCCGAGCAGGCTGACATAACTGGAGATGCGCCAACCTACTACTGGCCTGCTACTACCATCCAGACGGACACAGCATTGCTGCCTGGAATAAACAACTCGTTCGCAGATATCAGTGGCAGCGGAAATACCGCCACAGGAGTAGGCGAAGTAACATCCACCACCGTAGCCCCATGGTCAGGCATTGACTCTGCAGCGTTAAACGGGACCACCGCGTGGCTGCAGACAACACAGAACATAGGGACGCCTCAAACCTTTACGATCGCTGCCTGGTTCAATACTGGGACAGGCACCACAGCTGGAGGCACCATTATCGGAGATACCAATCTGCAGGGAAACTCTCCACCATCCACATGGGACCGATCGCTCTGGATTGACACTGCGGGGCATGTGGTTTTTGGGGTATACCCTGGTTCCACACAAGAGATAGTCAGTCCAGGCAGCTACGATGGCACCGGCTGGCATCTTGCTGTTGCCACGCTCTCATCTGCGGGCATGCAGCTCTACATGGATGGCAACCCAACTCCGGTCGCGTCCAATCCCGGTGTGACCAGCGCACAGAACTACACCGGCTACTGGCACCTTGGCTGGGGAAACGAGGTAAACGGATGGCCATACCCACCCAACCAGGCATACTTCAATGGGGAACTGTCCAATGTCTCGGTTTTTCCATCCGCCCTGACCGGCAGCCAGATCGCTGCTATCTACGCTGCCAACACCTCCCAGGCAAACCAGCAGGCTGCTGTCCTTGGCGATTCGCCTTCCTACTACTGGCCTCTCACTGGTGCTGACATCTGTACGCAGGTTGACCTCACCCTGCAGGACAACAGCAGTGGCATCTGCATTCTGCCGCCGCTCCCGGGTAGCTGTGGCACCCCCACAAGCGCAGTAACCCTTGCCTCTCTTGAGAACCAGCAGGTGTTACTTCCACAGATACCCAATGGCACCACCGAATCACTCTCAATTACTCTCTCTGATACCAGTGCCAGCATGAGTGGCCTCCATCTTTCCATGCCGCTCTCTTTGCTCGCGGCAGCCGGAGGCTTTACAGCAACGCTGGGCTATCCGACACCGGCGGCGCTGCTATGAGACACCGCGCCCTTGCCGCACTCATCTCGCTGCTGTTTACTGCGCTGCTGCTACTT
>JAJZMA010000251.1 GCA_021850405.1 bacterium | reverse complement strand
CTGCCCCATGGCTCTCCACCTACCTATAGGACGGACACAAGTATCCCCAATTCTGGTATCTCACTTTTCACCGTGGACAGGGTCACAATGTGCGTGTGAGCGCTGCATGGCCATTATGTAGCTGGCCCATTGCCAGGCTCTCTGTCACTGGCGCCCCATTCGCCCAGGCGGTAATAGAGATCCTTCCCGAAGCTGGTTGGCAGGGGATCCGCGACTGCCAGCTTGTAGGTTCTTTGTCCATCGGGGAGGCGTTCGGCGCGGAGGAAGAGAGTGGAATCTGCGTAGTCCCTGTGCAACCTGTCGGCTAATTCGAAATGATGGCTGACGAAAAAAACGCTGGTGTCTGCCTCATTGAGAGCTCTTATGACCTGGTAACCGATTTCAGAGCCTTCCTTCTCATTTGTACTTGCAAAGGATTCGTTGAAGAGAACGAGGCAGTGAGGCTGGATCTGGTCGATGATCGTGCTAAGCCGTGCCAGCTCTTCGTCGAGGTGACCACTGGTCATGGTGGGGTCCTCTTTCCGGGGAAAATGGGTAAACAGCCCCGTACACACACTGGCACGGAAGGAGGTCGCGGCTACAAGCATGCCGGATTGCATCATGAGCAGTGCAAGTCCGGTGCTCCTTAGGAAGGTAGACTTTCCACCCGAATTGGCGCCCGTTATGATAACGGTGGATTCGCCGCTAGCGTCGATGTCGGTGCCCACAATAGAGCTGTCTGTTCGCAGTGCGAGAGAGGGGTTGCACAGCCCACTTGCTGAGAACGTAAAGGGTTGCCAGTTACACGGATCTGGGCGGCAGAGCTGTACGCTCTTTCTGTCAAGGACCTCGTACAGGTTTAGGCAGGCTATGTAGAATCCCAGTTCTGCACGCAGCGTGGCGAAGTAGCCTGCGATGTGGTCAGCGGACTGTGCTGCTGCATTGGCCACGAGGTTGAGGCCCCGATTTGCCAGGTTGGCCAGAGCTTGCTCTCCTGCTTCGTCGCGGGGAGGAAGGGAGAAGCTGTAGGCAGTCCGCGTATGGTACCTTAGGCGCTCCTTCCAGCCCTGTTTGCTGTTTTCAATGGAGTGGAGGATAAAGCCAGTGCCACTGTTGTCCGGGGCCAACTCGGCGCTGATAAGTTCGCCCTTACGGAGGCGAAGCTGTTTCAGGTGGAAAGCCACAGTTTCGAAGTAGTCATCACCAAGTTGTTCCTGGAGGCTGCGAAAGAGGGCCTTCATGCCGGTCGAGCGCCAGGACCCAGCCTGCTCGTCGACAAGTTTCCGGAGAGCCCGCAGGTGGAGTACGTCGGCTTCAAGCTGGCGGACAGCACCAGACAGGAGTGAAGAGGGTGACTGAAAATTGTACCCCCAGATCCCACGCTTGTCCTTTAGGGCTTCGGTCGCCAGTCCATAGATTGCCCGCGCGAGTCCGGGCGCGGCACGGCAGTCTTCCAGGATCTCCTGGCGGTACCGGATGGCTGTTTCATCATTGAGGATGGTCAGGAGGACCCTTGTGGAGATGTCCAGAAGGAATTTGTCTGTGGAAGCCAGGGCCTCCAGGATGGGGGACAGCTCCAGATCCTGTATCAGCTCCTGCTGGTTGGGGGGCAAAGGTGCGCTAAAGTCGAAATCCCTGTCCATGTACAGGAGGTGAACCTTCACTTCAGCAATCTTCTCTTGAGGTTGTCATAGTTGACGTGGTACTTTTCGGCTATTGCCAGCGCATAGGCAAGTCCATCTGCTGGTTGCCGGACGAGTTTATACGTTCGCGTCGAAGGGTCTTCCGGAACAATTGTGCTGACCATGCTGACGATGGACGTGCTGACAGCAGCCAACTCGTCGACGAATGTAACGTAGACACACAGAAGACCAAGATCAACGATCTTTTCGAGTACCTTTTGTCCCAGGAAGCGGGCGTCGGACAGGGTTGTCGATGTGAAGATCTCATTGACGATTACAATACTGTCCGTAGTAGCTTCCAGTAACACCTCCCGTATTCTGACAAGATCATCTTCAAGCTTGCCTCGCAAGCTTGTGAGTTCTTCTTCCCTTGCAAAATGGGTGAACAGGCGATCATACAGATGGAGCTGCGCTGTGGTGCCTGGGACAGGGCAACCAACTGTAGCCAGGTGGTGAAGCTGGCCGAACGTCCGCGCAAAGGTGGTCTTTCCTCCCTGATTCGGGCCAGACACCAGAATTACGCGCTCAGACCCCGCCAGGCTGAAATCATTCAGGATGACCGGAGTACCGTCGAGGACCAGCTTCCTTGCTAGCGCCAGATCAAATGTCTCTGTTGCAAATATCTCCCTGGAGGTGCTGACGCCTGGGTAGCAAAAACTGAGCCCGGCCGCACGTACTGGGGCAATGTAGTCAATGTATGCCAGGTAAAACTGGAGCTCACGGTCAAACAGCACGAGTGTTTCGTCCACAAACTTTCCATGTTTATTGCAGTACTCGTCGAGTCCAGCAAATTCCTCTGTAAAGAGGCGCGCCACCAATTTCAGGATCCTGCTACCGACAGTATTCATCCCGGCCCACGGAGGATACTTGACCAGGTAGTCCCGCGCAGTTTTCTGTCTGAAGGGCTCGAAGGTCTTTAGTATTTCGGCACTATAGTCTGGCTGTTCTCCGTACCGGCTTACATCGACTCTCCCATCCCTGATCCTGACGCAGTATCTGATCCCGGCCAGTGTGGCCTTCTGGGCCCCGGTGTCTGTTTGCAGGGCAGCAAAATCTGACGAGGCTATGTATGAGGCCAGGAATCGCCGGGCATTCTGGAATGCGCGCGAGCTGGGTTGCGCAGAATCAAGAGTAGCGGCAAGGGAAGTAGTGGCATTGCAATAGATGGCAGCGGCGTCCAGACACCAGCCCTGCCGCTGGTATTTGTCGGGCATGGTTTCCAGTTGTTTGAGGTGCATGCGCACGCGGCTAAATTCTACCGAGACAGTCCTAAGCCCTTCCAGAAGGTTCTTGTCCTCCAGGTCGCGAAATACTTCCTGGCGATAGTTAATGGTGTCGACATCATCAAGGTGTTGCAGCAATGTGCTTGCGATGAGATTGTGTTCCTCTCGGTCTCCTGCAATCGTACGAATGACCTGGTCCAGATTCAAATCGGTTGTGAAAGAGTAGTCCTGGGTTTTCCGTGGCCCTGTGTCATGCCACAGGGGGGCTAACAGCAGGCTGGTGGGGCGGTGGGAAGATTCAGGAACAAACCTGGTTGCTTCTGTCTGTAGGGCTTTTGCCACAGGTGATTCATCACCAGATCCTTGATCCCCTCCCAATGTTTGTGCAGGATCAAACATGCTTGAAGAGTGGCATCACGGCCAAATGGGTTGGGAGCATGAGGGTTCTGTCAGATCCACCTGTGTTCAGCCTGGTCCGCTGTCTTTTGCCATTCTTCACGCTGGGGATTCGGCAGGGAGTCCCGTTCCAGGCAGCAGGGGTTAGTGCGGGCAGGATGGAAGCTGCCCCGGAGGGGCAGCGGCCTGTTGCGGCCTCCCGGGCGGGAGGTGTCATGGTGTAGCCTTCGCGTGCCCGAGCTGCAGCCCTGCCCCTGTCCTGGCCCAGTACGGAGGGGCCCGCCAGGTTACCGGGCCTGCAGTGTCCGTGCCTGGTGCCTGTGAGGTCCAGGTGCAAGCTGGTCTGGTCAGGGTGCCAGCAAGCACCCCTGGTTCTCCCGTATGGCATGGCATGCTCCTGTTCTGCCCACAAGGGCGGCCCACAGGAGCCATCAGCGAAACAGGCGGTTTTGGCGAGCTCCATCGCCATATGGCTCTAGTGTACGGTGCCTTTCCCCACTTGGCAATGTCGGCAGCGCTGGTGCTTCCTGTGCTCCTTAATCACCTTGCCTACCGATTCAGCTATGTCAGTGCGAAGTACTCCCAGGGAACAAAGATTACGGTGGCTCCGGCAGCCAGTTTCAGTTCAGTGTCAGAGAAGACAAGGCCAAAGGATGCCTTGTACTTGGCCATGCTCACCTGAACCTGCCGCATGGTTTTGTCGCCCCTTCCCACCTCAATGACCGCTCTCTGTGTGTGGGTATTGAGAATGAAATCTGCTCCCCCTTCCCCAGGAGCATGCCGAAGGGTAGTGTCGCTGGGCATATTAGGGTTCTGGTGGATATTTGATGCTACGGCATCCTCAAGGAGCATCCCCTGGCGGGTAAGCTCTCTCATTTCACTTCCGACCGCATCGAGAAAGGCTGCCCTGATAGTGGGGCTTGTGAACATGTATTTCGACGGCTTGGTGGCAGTTGAGGTAGCCGCTCTCTGGGGAGGAACGCGGACGACTAACCCAGAAAGGGTCAGGGCATGCAGAAAATCAGCGACTACATCGTGGGAAACATGACTGCGGTCTGCAAGTTTTGCCATGCTGATCCCAGTATTTTCTGCCAAAAGTGTCAGTATGCGCTTGGCTGAGGCAATCGTGGGAAGTGAAAATTTTCGCAATTGCGGTATGTCGGTGGACGCAACCTTGTCTACAGTCTGCATTACAGCTGCATGAATGGAAAACTGTATGTCCTGTTCAAATACTCCCCTTTGCCGATCCAGCTACGATGTACGCCGCTGCGGAGGTGGTGGTACACAGGGGGCCTGCTCTCCCTGTAAATCCGTAGTCCGGGTATGGGGACTATTAGTAGCGTGGGGGTCAGGAACGTGTCACCAACCAACAAGTAGTCTGACGCGCCCGGTAGCCGAACCACTACCGGGCACCACCCGGAAAGCCAAAGGCGGCACGTGCGCGCACACGCGCGCCTAAACGCGAGAGCGTGGTGGTTAAGGAGGTTGCGGTAGTGGAGGCCCCCATTCCCACGGTCGCCGCACCAGCGGGGAGAAAGCATCCGTGCGGGGAGACCCCTGGCATATGGACCGGAGATGCGGCCCTGGCC
>JAJZMA010000054.1 GCA_021850405.1 bacterium | reverse complement strand
GGGGATAAACGCAGATACGTCATTGGCTTTTGTCTCGATCACCGGTAGTGCCGTGAGACTCCCCCCCCCTCTCTCCGGGGAAAGTCGTGCAGCCCGCTCCAGGAGGCGTGAGTGCAGGTAAAAAACATCCCCTGGATAAGCCTCGCGCGAGGGTGGACGGCGCAACAGAAGCGAAAGTTGCCGGTACGCATCGGCATGTTTGGAAAGATCGTCGTAAACTACGAGCGCCTTTCCCCCTTTTTCCATCACGTACTCCCCGATGGCACAACCCGAGAAGGGGGCAATATACTGCAGTGCTGCCGCGTTGGCGGCGGTCGCAGCGACAATTACAGTGTGGGCAAGTGCATCGTGCCGGCGGAGAATGTCGGCAACCTGTGCTACTGTAGCGGACCGCTGGCCAATTGCAACATAGATACAAACCGTACCGGTTCCTTTCTGGTTGATAATGGTGTCGATCGCCACAGCAGTCTTCCCCGTCTGCCTGTCCCCAATTATCAGCTCCCGCTGGCCGTGACCAATGGGGATCATGGTATCGATCGCCTTGATCCCGGTCTGAAGTGGCGTGTCAACGCGGCTCCTCTCGATGACACCCGGTGCCGGCCGCTCTATCGGGAGGCGTTCATTGCTCTCTATCGGCCCCCGGCCGTCAAGAGCATTGCCAAGGGGATCCAGTATCCGCCCCAGCAATCCATCTCCCACGGGCACTTCCATCTGGCGCCCTGTCGTCCTTACCAGAGTTCCTTCGTGGATGTTTTCAGATGGGCCAAGTATTGCGGCCCCTACACCATCCTCCCTGAGGTCAAGTGCTAGGCCAAAGATGCCATTCCCAAAGTTGAGAACCTCGCTCGCCATCGCCCCATCCAGGCCATAAATACTGGCAATCCCATCCCCCACAGACGCAACGATGCCCTCGTTGGCTTCCACAACCTTCGCATCAAAATCAGCTATTCTCGCCCGAAGGATTTCCCCGATCTCATCACTCCGCGCTGCTCCTGTCGTCATTCTCCCTCCTCCCTGGCACCAGCCAGGGCCGCTCTTATCTGATCAAACCTTGTCTTGACACTGCCGTCGAGCACATAATTCCCAATCCGGATTACAATGCCCCCCATTATGGCCGGATCCTGCCGTGGCGCTGCCTCCACACTTGTGCCAAACCGCCTCTCCAGCTGCTCCTCAATCCGATGCAGCGCACCGCTGTCCAGTGGCACCGCGGTAGTCACTGTTGCCCGGGCTATCCCGGAGCGACTGTCGCTCAGGGTCGCAAAACCCCTCTCAATCGCAGGCAAGAGATCAAGCCTGCCTCTGTCGCAAAGCAGTCTGGCCAGGTTCACCACCCCTGGGACCACACCTGAAAGTAGTTCCCCAAGGGCTTCCCGGCGCTGGGAAGGAGAGAGCCTTGGGTCGGCCAGGGCATGGATAACTCCAGGCGCAGTCACCCTGCTGGCGGCAGTGGACAACGATTCGCTCCACTTCGGAACCTCGCCTGCTGCCTCCGCCACAAGGTAGGCGGCTCGTGCATAGCGAGTGGCCACCGGATGGTCCGCCATCTAGCTACCCCACCCCTGAAAATGAGCGGTCGTCAAGCGCTTCTGCCACCAGACGACTGTGTATCTCTGGACCCAGACTCTCGCCAACCACCCGTTCATCTGCATCCACAACCAGGTTGGCAAACTCATTTTGAAGATCCCGCAAGGCCCGATCCCGCTGCATCTGTATCTCCTCTCCTGCATGCGCCAGCTCCATCCTCGCAGCAGCCTCAGCGTCCGCCCTGATCCGCGCTGCATCGGCAAGCGCCTCTTCCCTGGCTCGATCCAGCACGTCCCGCGCCTGAGCCCTGGCTTCCTCCAGGATCGTGGCAACCTCCGCCTTGACCTGTTCAAGCCGCTTCTCCGACTCTGCCGCTGCCTGCAGGCCGGCCTCGATGCTCTTCTGCCGTTCCTCCGCCTTGGCCATTACTGGGGGATACACCCATTTACCCAGGATGGCGAGCATGAGAACAAATGCAAGCATCTCCACCAGCAGAGTGGCATTGATGGAGAGCAGGCCCGCCGAACCCACCATAAAAACCGGACTGGGCACGGTTGAAATTACCCCTTTACTGCCTGGGCCAGGCTGATCAGATATATGGCCAGGGCCAGGTTGATAAAGTACATGGCCTCGGCCAAGCCTACGATGATAAACATGATCACAAAGAGTGCGCCCCGTGCCTCAGGCTGCCGCGCCACCCCCTGAATCGTGGCATTACCAGCCAGACCATCTCCTATTGCCGCTCCAATCGCACCGCCACCGAGGGCGAGACCAGCTGCTATCAGTGCCCCCGCCAGGGCAATCGCGTGATTCATATACCTTCCCCTACTTCAAGATTTAATGATTTGACCCCGGATTTCTTGCGCTTGCCTTCCAGTTCGTGAAGACCCTCCCTGGCCATGCCAAAATATATGATCGTAAGCACCATGAAAATCAACGCCTGAATAGTACCAATAAAGAACACATCAAAGAACTTCCACACCACAACCAGCAGAACAGAGGCCGGAAGTATCCGGATCTGGGTCGACAGCAGGTACACCATGAGGACACCCGCAAAGATATTGCCGAACAGCCGAAGGGCAAGAGTAAACGGCTTTACCACCTCTTCGATAATATTCAGGATGACAAACGGGACCCGTACAAAGAGATTGGCGTCAAATGGCTTGGTATACCTGTAAAAGTAACCACGGAAGCCAAGCACAGAAAAGCTGTGCCACTGGGCTACCAGAATGACGACAAGTCCCATGGCAAGTGTCTGGTTGAGGTCTGCATTTGCCGGGATGAAAACCCCCCCGAGAGGCAGGAAATCCATCCAGTTGGCGACCAGGATATACAGACCGATGGTAGCTGCTATAGGGATTGCAAACACCGCATCCGGCGATATGTTCTCAGAAACCTGATCGGTGACGTAGGAAAGAAGCATCTCCAGGAGCATCTGGGGCTTGGTGGGCCGGCCACTTGCCAGAGTGGCCCGTATCCAGAAACAGATCCCAAGTGTCACGGCAATGGCAAGCGCGGATGACAGCAGCGAACCGTAGCTGAGCGCGCAGGGATCCAGAAAGGAGCTGCCCGCTGCAGAACAGAACGAAACCGTTGGGTGCGTGACGGGAGCCGCATCAAGGATGAAAAAATTCATCAGTTCGCACTCCTCATTGACCGCAAATGCACCAGTGCTGCAGCTGAAGAGAGAAGCTGGGAGAGGGCGACTCCGAGAATCACTGCAGGGAGGTCGCCAAAGCCGAAGATCAAGCCAAGGAGCAGCAGCAGCAGTGTGGCCGCAATAAGCCTACCAAAGCTGACAAGACCAAAAGGAAGCGAATCGGAGAAAAAACGCTGTGCGAGCAGCGAGTTCCCAAGCCCTATCAGGATACCGAGTGCTGCGGCAAGGCCAATGCTGAGATGGCCCAGGACCGCGCTGGCCGCAACCACAAGCAGGATCGTCACGGCCGAAGAAAGAAGTACGCGCCGTGCCAGCCCCCTGTCGACCAAACCCCCGCTAGCCACTTACAGCTCTCCCGCAGTGCCAGGTTCTCTACGGCAGCAAATCTGCCTACGTGGTAAGCATGACAAATAGGCCCCTCCCCATGCACTGGGAGGCACTTGGCCAGAATAATTCGACTGCAAAATTGCCAGAAAAATGGGCCAAGCCGACTCCATGGGTACACTATGATGCCAACCCCATGGCGGCAGCGCTCGTCCCCCAGGCGCTCTCTGTAGTGGCCCAGGGTTCCTTTCTCACTATTGGTGGCAGCCCACACCTGCCAACCGTGCTCGTAGCCCACCGGAGGATCAGGTAGCTGCGGACCACCCAATGCAATCAGCTGGCGGCTCGGATCTCGTCCAGTGCCTGTGCCGCCACTGAAACTGTGGCCGAAGTGGTATTCATCCAGTAACCGGCGACTTCTCCATGCGTGACATTCCAGCAATCAAAGACCTGGGTTGCCGTTTGGCCACCGTCAGTCGTCAGTCCTGACATAACCGTGATCGTCGGGGCTACGGCAAGCACCTGCTTGTTTGCCGTAGCAACGAGGTTTGCATACGCGGAAGTGGACACTGTTTCATCGGCCTGAGCCTGTATCTCGAAGATGTTGGCGTAACGTGCATCGGCTGGAATCTTGCATGCCAGGTACGCTTGGTCAAGCGTCTGGCCTGCCTTCTTTGTGCAGGTGGCCCCGCTGACCAGGACCAGATCGCGCGCTGGAGTTTCAATAACGTGCAGCCCATGTTTGTGGGCAAGATTGGCAAACAGTCTCATGTACTTGGCTGGGTTCTGTTGCTCCACCAGCGGTGTGGCGGACCAGTCCTCGTTGTCATAGGCGACCCATTTGAGACCGGATGGAAGTGTGCCCGCAGCCAGTGCCTGGGAGAACGCCGCATAGGAATCGAATTTGGAGACCGGAGTGGCAGCGAATCCGGAAACAGCGCCGCCGAGCACAAATGAGTGGGAGGTGTTGAAGAACCACTGGGCGCTCACCGGATCGATCGTGTTGAGCTGATTGAGCATGGGGTTGTCGGTTACCCATTGCTCTGGGGTAGTTGTCGTGCTGGTAGTCGTTCCGGCGGCAAACGCGGCGATCCCTGTCACAGCGCCTCCGGTCACAACCAGCATGGCGGCTGCCGACCAGATGGCCCGCACGGGCCTGACCCTGTTTCTCTTGCCATGGTACCCAAGATCTGCAACGACAAATGGGCTATCTGGATCATTTGTCTTTTGATACGAACCGCCCATTTGGCCTCCTCCCGATCCTGCTCTCTTCGCCAGATTCCACTCCTTCTGCTGCACCGCTTCCAGCAGATTGAAGCCAGCATCGCGATCCCAAACGGACACAACACGGACAATAGGGATAGTGTTGTCG
>JAJZMA010000224.1 GCA_021850405.1 bacterium | reverse complement strand
ATCCCGCTCCAGTGTGAGTACTTTGGGATGAAGGGCATGCAGCAGCTGCAACGTACCATCGACCGGGTAAGCACCAAACTCAATCCGGGGCTACGGATTGGGGGTATTCTTCCTACCATCTACAAATCACGTACGCTACACAGTCAGGAGGTGCTCGACCTGGTACGTGAAAGTTATGGTGGACAGGTATTCGACATCAGGATCGACTCCAGCATCCGGTTCGCAGAATGCCCTCTTGCTGGACAATCCATACTACAGTATGCAGATAACTCAGCTGGCGCACGCTCCTACAGGGCGTTGGCGGCAGCTGTCATGGAGCGCGAGGGCGTGGAGACATCATGATGGCAGGATTCAAAAGGGCCCAGCTCAACGGATCAGAAGAGCTTTTCCGGGCAACGGGCCAGCAGTCAGATGATACAGCCAGAACCGGTGCGAGCAGTGAGGAGTTGCTCCTGGGCACCAGCAGCGAGGGGCCTGCTGCCAACAGCAGCAATGGCACGGACCCAGTGAAAACTGGCGTGCTCGCAAGCAAGGACCGCGATGCTGCCAGCCAGGCAGGTCCCCATCCAGGGAAGGGGCACCTACACCCGGAAGGAGGCGTGCACCAGACCCGTGCCCCGCTGACGCCGGCTGAAATAGACATCCTGGCCCGTCTCATCCAGGGAGCCAAATTCCCATCCAACCCGGTACAGAAACCACCCCTGGAAGAGTTTGAGCAACTGGAGCTGCTTCGCAAGAAGCTGCTCTCCCTGAAGCAGTAAGTACAGGCGGCGCGAGAGGGCGCCGCGTATACCAGGCAAAAAATCCGGCGCTACCCACCACCTGGCCCCGGGCACCGAAAAATGATTCTGGGCCTGTACGCTACCGTGGAATAACCGGCCTACTTTACGGCCGGCTCTCCGGAATAGAGTGCATCTATCTGCTCTGCGTATTTTTCCAGCACAACCTTCCTGCGCACTTTGAGCGTAGGGGTTAGCTCATCGCCAATGGAAAAATCCCCATCCACAATACGGTAAGCCCTTACGCTCTCTACCGGACTTAGACTCCTGTTGACAGTTGCAACGTGCTGTTGCACCAGCTCCTGCAGCTCACTGGAAGTGCGAGCGGCGTCCACTGACATGTTGTGGGCTGCAGCCCAGGCGGCAAGCTGCTCGGGATCCAGCACGAGCAGTGCGGCAACAAACGGCCGCCGGTCTCCGATTGCAACAGCATGGCCAATCAAGGGTGAAGAGCAGAGCAACATCTCTATGTTGGCTGGCGAAATGTTCTTGCCGCCGTCAGTAATGATGATGTCCTTCTTGCGATCAGTAATCCGCAGGTATCCTCCCTCCAGCAGTTCTCCGACATCACCAGTATGCAGCCAGCCATCCTGCAACGTCTCGGCGGTAGCCTTCTCGTCCTTGTAGTAGCCGGCAAAGACAACCGGGCCACGCACCAGAATCTCCCCATCGTCAGCAATGCGGATCTCGTTGCCGGGCAGAACCTGACCCACAGTCCCTGGTCTGACCCTGCCCGGAAAGTTCATGGATGTCAGTGCCGTGTCCTCGCTCTGTCCATAGATGTCATAGATATGGATTCCCAGTCGGGCAAAGAAACCCAGTATTTCCGGGTTCATGGGAGCTGCACCAGATGCGCACAGGAGAGCCTGGTCCATCCCCATCGCACGACGCACTTTGGATAGCACAAGCCTGTCTGCAAGCCAGTTGTCCGCGCCCGCAGAGAGAGCCCAGTTGGCTATCATGCGCTGGAGCGCTCCTGCAGCATCCACCTGGGCCATGACCTGCTCCTGCATTTTCTCCCAGACACGCGGAACGCCAAAGAACGTCGTGGGCCGCACGTAGACGAGGGCTGCTGGCAACTCTTTTAGGCTGGAAACAAAGTACGTTGGATTTCCATATGCGTAAGAACGAAACTCACTGGCCAGTCGCTCTGCAATGTGGGCCAGCGGCAGGTAGGATATGATCCTGTCCTCGGGGCTGGCATGCATTACCTCCCGGAGCCCCTCAATTGCTGCCTCCACATTTGCGTGTGTGAGCATCACTGCCTTGGGGGGGCCGGTCGTGCCGCTTGTGTATATCAGCGTTGCTACATCCTCCGGGGCTACCAGTGCTCGTCGCCGGACAAGCTCCCCTTCCTGCCTGTCACGCAGACTGTCCCCTTTTGCCAGCGCATCCGCCCAGGAGATAACCAGATCCGGAGCCCCGGCTTCAGAAGCACCGTCCATAACAACTATGCGGCGCAGGGCACCCAGCTGCTCCCGCTGCGAGAGAAGCCTGCCAGCCACATCAGCGTTTTCTACGACAGCCACCTTCGCCTCGCAGTGCCCCACTACATAGGCGCCCTGGGGGGCAGAGTAGCTGTTGAACACAGGAGCCGGACGGGCCCTGATCGAGAGCGTAGCGATGTCAGCTATATGCCATTCCGGCCGATTGCCCGACCAGATCGCCACATGCTCCTGCTGTTCTACCCCCTCCCCGATCAGGTAGAGCGCGAGCTTTTCAGCAGTCTCTCCAAAACTGCTCCAGCTAATGGAGCGCCACCGGCCAGCTACCGACCAGTACAGTGCAGGGGCGTCAGCACGCACCTTCACCTGGGTCCAGAACCGGGACACCATCGTTCTTGCGGAAGCCGCGGTCTCGCCAGCTGGCCCTGCCGGGATTGGAGCTTTGGTCGTAGCTGAGCCCGGCCCAGCAGCAATAGGATCTGCCATCTCAAAAGAAGAATGCCACAGCAAAGGGAGGGTTCGCAGCGCCACGCCCGCCTGATGGTGCAACCTGTCCCCGGCCAACACTGGGACCAAAGGAGCATAAGCTCCAGCTACCTGACGCCGACCGGCTTTCCCGAGATCGAATCAGCGTCTGGGGTACGGTATGCCAACTGCGCACGGAGGGCCACGGCGGCGTGCGCAAATGCGCCCGGACAAGGGGTTAAGGGGGAGTATTATGCGGCTAGCACTGCGCGGCACGAATATATGCGGCCACAACAGGGTATCCTCAGCCTTGTGTCATTCACACACATTAAACATTGGCCACTGTGCAGGGCGCCGGGCAATCCCGGCCCCTCGCGCGCTCTGACCTGTAAGCCCCGATAATGCTCGTCACGCCCGCTTCCACTCTGATCGACCGGTTCGAAGCCACCCTCCCCTGGCCGCTGGACGATTTCCAGAGACAGGCCCTGGTGAGGATGGAGAGCAGCCGCGCCCTGCTCGTCAGTGCTCCCACATCGAGCGGCAAGACAATCATTGCTGAGTACCCGATATGGAAAGCTGCAACTCCTGAAGCTGGGCTTTACAACGCGCAAAAGCCCCGGCACGTAATCTACACCACCCCCCTTAAAGCTCTCTCAAACCAGAAATTCCACGACCTTCGACAGCGCTACGGCGAAGAGGCAGTTGGACTGCTGACGGGTGAACACAACATAAACGACACCGCTCCCATCGTAATCATGACGACCGAAATCCTGCGCAATGTGATCTACGATGAACCGCAACGGCTGGACATGGTCTCAGACGTAATACTTGACGAAATCCACTACATGGGCGATTACCCCAGGGGAGCGGTATGGGAAGAGATTATTATTTCCGCGCCTCCCCACATCAGGATTACGGGGCTGTCCGCCACCATTGGCAACATAAGGGAGATCTCAGGATGGATGGCTGGACTCCGCGGGCCGACGGAAACTGTAATAAAAGAAACGCGACCAGTAGAGCTCAAGCTGTGGATAGCAGCGGGAAATACGGTACTTCCACTCCTCTCACCTGATAACCGGCTGCATCCGGATCTGCTTCGCCATCTGGATCTCCTGGAACAGCGTCGCCAGAACGCGCGAAACCAGCTACCAACACTGCTCCGACAACTCGCCGGGAACGAGATGCTTCCTGCGATCTGCTTTGTGTTCTCCAGGAGAGGCTGCCAGGAGGCACTTGCGACCTGCGGCCGCGACGGTCTCGATCTTACCCAGGAGCGGGAAAAAATGGAGATCGAGCTGATCCTGGAGCATAGACTGCTCTCGATCGGGGCAGAAGATGAGCGGCTGGTATTTGCACATTCCCTTGATCGCCGGCTACTCAAGCGGGGACTCGCCATACACCACGCAGGCATGCTTCCATCCGCCAAGGAAACCGTTGAACAGCTTTTCATAGCGGGGCTAATCAAGGTGGTGTTTGCAACCGAGACCCTCTCCCTGGGACTCAATATGCCAGCACGTTCATGCCTGATATCGTCGTTTACAAAATTCAACGGCGCTACCTTTGAACCACTTACCAGTGGAGATCTTGCACAGCTCACCGGGCGTGCGGGAAGGCGCGGGATCGACACGACAGGACATGGGATCATCCTGAAGGAGCCCACTACTGATCTCGCCACCATCTATGACGCCGCAGTGGGCACGTCCCCCAACATCATATCCCGGTTCCAGCCCACCTACTCCATGACGCTCAGCCTGCTAAAAGCACATACCATGGAAGAAACCCTGCAGCTCATGGAAAAATCTCTTGGACACTTCCAGACAGAGCAGCAGGATGGCTTCCAGAATCTGGCTCTTGAGGAGACCGCCGCTACCCTCCAGCAGCTGAAAAAAACCCGGTTCCTGCACCCAACTGTGGCATGCACGGAAGATACCCTCACCCAGTATCTGCGGCTGAAAGCAAAAGTTTCTGACCTGACAGCAAAGATAGGGAGAGCCAGGCGAGGCGGAAGACCCAGGCGCGCTGGCACCAGACAGATGGTGTCAGTCGTAAACGCGAGAAAAGAACTGGCGGCAACGCAGCGTCGCATGGGTGAGTTGCCCTGCTCCTCATGCCAGTACCTGAATGCCCATCGCTCCCACCGGGCTGAGGTGGTGCGCTGGCAACAGAAAGAACTCGCCATCCAGAACTCTGTTGCAGACAGTACAGAGCGATTCA
>JAJZMA010000016.1 GCA_021850405.1 bacterium | reverse complement strand
ACGCAGGTACTGTGCCTGAAATCGCAGCGTGCCCCCGCGCATCCTGACGCAGTAGGCTTCGATGAACAGTTGAGCGACACGGGAGAGCAGTAGCCCTCCAAGGATCTCAAGGTCCCACTCGTCCGAGATCAGGTAGTACAGGTTGTGGTGGGGGTACGTCTCACCTCGGTCGAGCGTCGGATTGCTCATGAGCTTCATGTCCGGGAAGTACAGCTTGTGACGCGCTGTTAGTTCGTGGGTCACCCGGTCGATGGTCCGGTACCAGGTTTTGCCGTTGTGCTGCGCCACATTCCGCCGTACCAGTTCGGAACGATGGCTCTCAAAGTACGCCCGCAGGAGTGGATACGAGTCGAGAGCGACAAGCCCTCCCGATTCCCAGGGGTTGACCAAATAATGCCCTGACCACTGGACTGTGCCGGTTTTGGTATCGGCAGCCATGGCAAGCGGGAGCAGCCGCTCTGGCTCGACGATGGAGCTATCCTTCGTGACGTAGACCGCATCAGCGCCAGTTGCGACTCCGATGCCGACCCTGGTCCCAGTTGCTTGGTCCTCCAGGGGATAAAAGCGTGCTTCGAGATCTTGTAGAACTTCGAGCAGGTGGGGTTCGAGAGACGGCCACGGTGAAGTGCCAGTGAACCATCGCTCAACCCGGGTTGCTGAGAAGCCGGGGACATAGTCGATCGTCTTCCCAGCAAGCTCCATGACTGCATCCGCCAGATTGCGTCCGCCCGCCAGCGGACCAGCCGTCCTGCCCGCGCTGGCAACGATCGTGCCCCCTTGCTCTGCCCTGCGAATGACGATCACTGCCGGGTAGGCGGAGACCTCGTTCTCAAAGGCAGGGGCATCGTGCATCTCTATCACTACTTCTACGCCGCAGAGAGCCGAAACCAGATGGCGAAGCTCCGCTCCATAGGCGGCCCGCATCCAGCGATCCGCGCAGATAAAGGCCAGAGCCCCTCCAGCCGCGAGCTGTCGAACTCCGGCCTCGATGAAGCCGACATAGATGTCGCAGCGACCAATCATTGTGGGGTAGAGACGCCGATAGGCAGAATTCGCCTCCTCGGAGAGGTCGTCATACCGGATATACGGAGGGTTCCCGACAACAAGGTCGGCTTTCCGGTCCTTCCGTGATCCGAGAAGGTAATCTCCTACGGTCACCCATCCCTCGGCGATCTCAAGGGCCCCGGAGGCTTCAGCTCCCCGTTCCCGGAGTTCAGCGCTGGCAAGCTCAACGGCCTGAGTAGCAGAGCCCTCATCGAGTTCGTATGCATGGATCGCTGAGCGGGCATCTGAGAGAGGGCGATTATGCCTCTGCATAGAGATAAGGAGACGTCGGACCATCGGAACAAGGAACGCTCCCTCTCCGGCACAGGGCTCGACAGCGTAGCGGGCAGCGAGATCCTCCTCGGGTCGGTAGCCCGCGAGATCGAGGATCAGATCCACTACCCAGGGTTTCGTGTAGACGACCCCCTTGGGCACCCCGATGGCTGTAACCCCACTGACAGCAGCCGAATCCTCGGCGGAAGCTTCATCGAAGCCACAGTCGATTCCGAATTCGAGCTCAGTCTGCCCACTCGTCATCGCCGAGTCCACGGCGAACCAGCGGCGATCAAGGTGGCAATAGACATGGCTAGATCATACGTTCGATGAAGAGTGCCCCGCTACCCCGTCAGGGCCAGTCCAGCTCCACCCCACAGAATGAAAGTGGTAGGTGGAGCGGGAGACGGGACTCGAACCCGCGACCCTTTGCTTGGGAAGCAAATGCTCTACCAGCTGAGCTACTCCCGCGGGGACCTTGCCGATTCAAAGACCAGCTTCTGCCAGAGTCTACCGCACTACGCATACCTTACGAGTCCTGTGCAGGACCAGAACCGGCCCATGATCAGAGCTCCCTCGCCACCCCAGCCCGGGCGATCGCCTGCCTGGCCCCAGCGGGTCCCAGAAGGGGCGCCAAAGCCCCACGCGCAGGGTCAGTCAAGGAAAAGGGTTGCGGGATTATTCACCAGGATGTCCTGGAGTTCTTCGGGCGACAGTCCTGCCTCAACCAGGTACGCGTTGTACCGGGCCGGCCCCAGCAATGGGAAATCAGATCCGTATACCATCCTCCCGGTCCCGATGAGATTGCTAGCCATCTGCAAGGCCCTGGGAGTGTAGAGGAAAGGGAGTGCTGACGTATCAAAAAAGATGTGGGACAGGCTCTCCCTCACCTCCGGCATGGATGCAAAGAAGGGCAGTCCCCCTCCAAGGTGGGAGCAAAGCAGTCGCAGACCTGGAAACCGGCCTGCAAACCGCCACACCCGATCTGGTGTAGCTGTACCCTTGCCGGGATACATATGCCCAACTGGTTCACTGCAGTGAAGATTGCAGATAAGCCCAGCTGCAGCCATCTCTTCAAAGAATGGAGCAAGCTCCCCAGTGTCATCCAGGGACCAGCCCTGCGCATCCTGATTCAGCTCGCCAATCCCCACAAAGCCACGGGCCGCCAGAGTGCGGATTTTCGCCACCGCCGATGGGTCGTTAGGCTGAAGAATGGCAAAGGGCAGGATCCGGCCAGGGTAGTCCCTGGCCACACCAAGGAGAAACTCATTGGCTTCATCACAAAGCACGGGGTCTGCGAACGGCCAGACCGTACAGCCAGCCCTGACAATTCCAGCGCTATCCATCATCTCAATAAGATCAGCAGGGCCACGAAGCGTTCCCTTCCTGGCATGGCAGGCCGCAAACCATGGGTCCCGGCTGGCCACAACTTCCGGGTTGGATACAATCCGCTGCGGGAAAATATGCACATGGGAATCTGTAGCCCCCGCAAAGAGACGGTGTTCCATCAACCCAGCCCCGGCGTGGGTGTGAGCGGGAGCGCAAGAGAGAAAAGCGCATAACTTTTGTCAGATGCGACGGTCCCATAATGCTGCATCCACCAATGATACGAGGGTGCGGTGACTGGGATCTCGACATATGAGATGTGATATCGCTGTACAATTGCTCCCACCCTGCAACTGGCAGGGGGAGTATCGTAACAACCCTGCTGGATGGCTGCCTCGCTCACCTGGCGTGATACTGTCAGCTCCCCATAGCTCCAGAGCCAGCCTGGATAGCCCATAAAAGCAGTTCTTCCGGTAAGCACAGAGACTGGGTCATTTACCTGCGCACTTGTCGCAATAATGGCATTCTGCGGAACCACCCTCTCCACCTGCTGCGCCATGCGGATGGCACCGGCTGACTGCCACAGATATGGTCCCTCCGCGTCCTGGGGAGGTGTCCACGGTAACGAGCGTGCCATCACAACCAGCCCAGTTGCAACTGATACCAGTACCGCCAGGCCAGCGAGCAGGCGTACCCAGAGCCGCAGCTCCTGCGAGGTAACTGCCGCGCCCAGTACTATCCCTGCGCCAAGCACAAAAAAGCCAAACAGCTTGGTGTTATCCCAGTTCCAGGCCCCTACCACCACAACACTGGCAAACAGGAAGATGGAAAGAAACGGGATACAGACCCACCAGAGATCTGCCTCAGATTCCCGCAGGCCGTTTGCAAGCCAGAGCAAGAGAAAGACAATCCCGGCAAGGAACATCACCGGCACGAGCGGCCCCAGGTTCATGATCCAGAATTCCCACCACACTGGGTTGAGCAGATCCCCCAGAAAAGCGACCAGTCCGAACAGCAGATGGGGAGCAGAAAAAGATAACGGCTGCGGTGGGTGCGGCACATCAGCAGATGCCATCCAGCCGGGCTGGATTGTGGGAAACACACTCGCAGTAGCGGCGTTGCCGTGGGGAATCTTTGCAAGCAGGAGGAATCTGGGCACCGGAGCAAGCACAGCTGCCAGAATGCATCCCCACCATTCCTTACGGCGGGATGTAAGGGCCATGCACACTGCCAGGAGCGCAAGACACATGTACAGGTGGATCTGCACCATCACGAGAGTGGCAGCAAGCAAGCCCGCCAGCACATACGGGCCCCATACCTGCTCGGTAGCCCTGCGATAGACAACGACCAGAAGCAGGCAGAGGACTGCTACAGGATAGCCATACACATAGTCGCGCTGCGGCAACCACCACGCGAGCAGCGGTGTATACCACTGCTGGTCCGGAATGACGGTTGCGCCAGAGGCAACCCCCAGCCCGTCATATGCAACTGTCTGATGGCTCAGCGCAGGAAAAAGGCCCCGCAGCGTACTTGCCACATCTCCGGGCCAGCTGGCCGGCACTGCCTGGCAACTCTTTCCCGCGCCTATCCTGCACGCATGCTCCAGGAATGGCAGGAATCCCAGGCTGCCCCCAAGGAAGATCACTGCGCATGCGATAGCGCCTGCCCAGTAGGAGTTGCACAGTCGATGCGTTAGCGAAAGCACAAGGCCAGTGAGGGCTGTCATGAGCACCGCGCACGGCACCCAGAGAGCCTGCGCCAGCGGCACCCCAAAAACGAGCTGTATTGCTGCCTGAAAGTCAGCTACAAAGGGGTATGCAAGGGTAGTACCCGAGTGGACCGGATTCCCTGGAGGGAAGTTGGCGCTGAGTACAAAACTGTTGGCAGTAGTGGCGTGCAGTGACCAGTCCGACCACACCGGAGAAAAGCCGGCATAGATACCGCCTCGCGCCACAAAGAGGGTGTGTGCGAAAAGTATGGAAAAGCCAAGGCCGGCAGCCCCGGTAACCGCCAGAAATGGAAGCAGGGCCTTCCTGCGCGCCCTTGCTTCGGACAGCATCAACGCAACCTGACTGGAGATGCGCGGCGCTGCCAAAAGAAGCGCCAGCAGGGCAAACAGGGCGATAGACAGCTCTGCAGTTGCTACATCCAGCTTCCAGAACGCAGCAAGCATGCCCACCATGGTTCCCCCCACCACCCCAATGACGAGACCGGCGAGAAGATGCTCCTCCAGTCGCAACGTCACCCGGAAAGCTAGCAACAAGGCACAGCCACCAGC
>JAJZMA010000090.1 GCA_021850405.1 bacterium | reverse complement strand
GCAGCACTAAAGCAGCAGATGGAGCAGATGCTGATGGCCCGGAACCGCAGCCTTGGTCTTTCGGGCGAGCCTGCAGTTTTGCTGCTTATAGGGGTAAATGGCAGTGGCAAAACTACCACCGCCGGGAAACTGGCCAGCTGGCTGACCAGTACAGGACACCGTCCACTGCTTGCTGGTGCCGATACCTTCCGCGCTGCCGCCGCTGAGCAGCTCAGGATCTGGGGGGAGCGGGCCGGGTGTGATGTGGTGGCCCATCAGCCAGGGGGCGATCCTGGTGCAGTCGTCTACGATGCTATAGCTGCGGCACGAGCGCGGGGAGCTGACGTGGTACTTGTGGATACAGCCGGGCGACTGCACACCAAGAGCAACCTCATGGCAGAACTGGAGAAGGTCGTGCGTGTCGTGCGGCGGCAGGTCCCTGAGGGTCCTTCTGAACTGTTGCTTGTGCTTGAGGCGCCTACGGGCATGAACGCCATCAGTCAGGCACGCAGCTTCCACGCCGCACTCGGGCTGACCGGCATTGTACTGACCAAGCTGGACGGCTCCTCCAGGGGAGGAACCCTGCTTGCGATAGAGGAAGAGCTCGGGCTTGCGGTGAAATTTGTGGGAATGGGAGAGGGCATTGACGATCTGGGGGAGTTTGATCCCAAGTGGTACCTGGATGCGCTGTTTTCAGGGTTGCTGGAAGGGCAGGCATAAGGGATCCCACGCGCGGATCGACCGAAGGGAGTTGACATCAGACCGGAATCAGATCTTTGTGCCGCCCCATTCTACCAGGGTAAATCCGCTCCTATGGAAGACTGGGAATTGCTGCGGCGTAACTGTGACCGGATCCGCAAGGGGCTCGTACACCATGAATATCCGCAGCACTGACTGAGGCATCGGGTAAACCTGCAGCGGAGCTTTGCTGGTGTAGCCGGTAGTTGCGAAGTGGATGAGATTGTACTGGCCATGCTCGAGCCGTGGTCCCCAGTACTGCAGAAAGGAAGCAGTCTCAGTTTGGTTCAGTCCCATCTTTTGCAGCTGGTAACGCAGGAACGTAGCTGTGTCGGCTGACGGGACTACAAAACCGGTATGCATGTTAAAGACAAAGTGCCCTGGGTTTCCCTCCCAGTAGAGGTACGGATAATTCTTGCCCGTCGCGAGATTCTCCAGCGCTCCGTCAGGATACGCAAGCACCGACCATCCTGTGCCTGGATTGTAGGGAGGCCCTGAGTGGGCAAACCCGGGAGAATAGAGCACCCTTACCGTGACCAGTTCGGGTCGGGGCGGATATAAGTAGATGACTGGTTTGGCAGGCCTTACTCCGCCGGGCGGAAAATACTCCAACTGCCCCTGGGAGAAACCCAGAGCGTCGCCAAATGCCAGCAGACACGCGGCGAGGAGTGTTAGCGCCACAGGGATTGCTACCACCTGTCTCACATTTGCCGGGTTACCCTTTCCCTTCTGATCTTCAGGGAGCCTGGTGCGGTAGAGATGGAGCCCCACCATGAGTGCTGCTGACATTCCGGCGAGCAGGTAGGCTACTGCAAAGTGCGGGGCTGGGTGCCAGGGCACACTGTCATTCAAGCCAGCTGCGTACCCGACCGTAAAGATGATGGCCTCTGCAGGCACAAGGGCAGCCACCAGGGCCATGAGCTTGAGCGTGACCGGTTCCCTGCGCTTCCTTCTCCAGAGAAAAAGTAGGCCCATGCACAGTAGATAGGCTCCAAAGGTCAGAACGAGTATGCCAGTAAGCGGTCCTATGTCTGGGCCAGGATGGAACCATGCATACCCGACCAGAAGACACCAGGCGGCTGCACACAGAACCGCCAAGGGCGCTAGCCGTTTCAGCACTGTTCGGCTTCCGACAATGATAATTAGGCACAGCACTGTAAGCCATCCGACTGTTGTCTGGTCGTAGGATGGGCTTTCCACCAGCGCTTGCACCATAAGGGTAATTGCGACCACAACTGCCAGGAAGATGATGTGCAGCAGCATCCTGATGATGACCCACCCTCGCCTCTTTTGCAGGCTGGCCTCTTGTGGCGCACTGCTTGGCTCTTGGCGTCCTTTATCAAGACTGCCAGTGGTCACCGGGGTGCCTCCCTTTTCCGCGTCGAAGGCTCTTCCCGATTCCATCGCATGTAGATGCCACCTTTTTTACGTGCAGTATCCCCCCAAGCCGGTGTTTGTTTGTGCCCGGTGACAGGGTTGCAACCAGGCGGTGTGATTGTTCACCTGTGGCTGTTGTGTTCCGGGTTCATGGCACCGGAACATGTGGTGCGCAAATGACCGTGATGCTCGAGTAGCGTGCTGCAAGGCGAGACGCCCACCTGTCCATGGTTGGAGTGGGTTACTCACTGGGCAAGCTTTGGAACAGCCCAACGCCAGGCGCAGGTTTATCTGCCCCTGTCAGATCCATTCCGGGCGGGGTTGAATCCAGTACCCCCCCCCCTACGCTGCAGAGATTAACACCCGACTGGTGGACACAGAACTATGGCCGCTCCCTGACGCCTGTGATTGCGATCCGCACCACCTGGTCGGCAAAGACTGTTGGCCTTGAGGAGGTCGTAGCTACCATGCAGTCCAGGTGGTATCCGTTCAGTGTGATTGACGAGTAGCTCCCGGGCGCAATGGGTGGGCCCCAGGTAGACAGGTTGGCCGGCTGGAAAAGCGGAAAGAGGGGGCTTGTCGGAGTGCCTACGTCCCTGAATGAGATGGCACCACACCCGACGTAGACTCCGTTGCTCACAGTGAAGGTGAAGAATGGGCGCCGCACTGCCTGATACGTGCGCTTGTGGCTTACTCCACCGGGTGGGTTGCAGCCCTGGAACATCTGGTTGCTGGTGAACACCCCAGGGGAGAACTCTGGGGCAGGAGGTGCAGCACAGTTCTGGAAGCCAACCTGGAGAAAGTTGGCATATTCCGGGAAATAGCTGTTTTCGAACGCAGACACTATTTGTGGAGGCACTGGCGGAGTAGGGGAAGGCGGACTGGGTGGCGGGGCGGCGCCAGCATAGGCGGTGATAAAAGCTATTTTCCATGGAGCTCCCTGTTTGAGCTGGACGGCGATCATGATGAAGGTGCAGGTGGGCCCCGTAGAGTTTCCAGGACAGGTCTTGTCTGTAATGAATCCCACAGCAAACACTGGCCAGCTGCTCTGCATCGGTATCACTTCGGCCATGGATGTAGGCGCTATTACCGGAGACCCAATACAAGGAGAGTCAAAATAGCCGTACTGGTCTGACTGCAGCTGAAACCCCGTCTCGAGTGTCTCAATCGAGTGCCAGTTGTATGACTGGAGTGCAAACATCCTTGCTGACCAGAGCTCGGACAGCACCTGGGAGCCTTCTCCCAGGGTGACCGCGCTACCTGAGCTGGGTGCGGGTCCATACACCGGGGCGACTGACACACTCTGCATGGCTGTGCTGGTGGCGCCACAGGATCCGGCAGGAAACCTGACCCTGGCGGCACTCCCCGAGGGTGCGCCCGGTAGCAGCGTGCCTGTGGGCGCAGTCTTGCTGGTGCCGACCAGAACGAGGGTTGCAACACCGCCTATGGCAACTGCGAGCAATGCCGCGAGGCCCACGACTCCCACTAGGGCGATCCAGCGCAGCCTGCGCGCGTTCCCTGGGAGGTTTACCGCTGGTCCAGCAAGACCAGCCGCTGTCAGTGCTTCTGGGTTAGGTTGTCCCTGGGTAGTCTCGCGCGTGTTCTGGCTCCAGGCCTGGCCATCCCACCACCTTTGGCGCCCGTGCTCCCCTGGAGCAGATGGGTCTGGATACCAGCCTGGTGGCACATTGTTCACCACTGCATCTCCGCGTGTGACCATGCTCCCGAAAAGCAAGGGGCTGGCTTTTCCGGGGTGGCTGCGTTGTACGCTTGCTGCCTTTGCGCCTGCTGCATTTTACCGTTTACGTATACTGCTGCCCACAGCCACTGGCCGTTCCACGTCACTGGTAGCCCTGCCTTGCGCTCATTGCGCCTGGCGCAGCCCTCTTACCAGGTAGCCACCATTGTCCTCAATGGTATGGGCCAGGGCAGAGAGATCTGTCTTGCGCCCTCTTGCTCCCGATATGAGGATGTCCCCATGTGCAGTTTCGTACACCCACATCCCATGCGCCGCCAGATGGCCAGCCAGTGTTCGTATCCGTCCCTTACGATGGCGCGCCGTCTGGCTCTCCTCGAGCACCCTGGTCAGCCGCTCCCTGGCAACCTCAGGTATTACCCCCGAGATTTTGAAGTTCAGGACCTCTTCGCTCATGCACTGATTCATAACACAGGAAGGGGAACGATGTTGCAACAGCTCTGTCGAGCCTCTCCTGCAATGGGGCCTCTAAGCGGGCCATGCCTGCGCCAATGAGCTCTGCAGGATATGGCCCGTCATTTGCTGGGTTGCCTGTTTCCCCTGCATCCGCCACCGCCAGGCTATGCGTCCACTGCTCTGGATGAGGTACTATGTACAGGCTTTGGCCTTGACACCTGTTCTCTCTGCTATGCCCATCCCCTTGCGGCTCTACCGCCTGCTGGATGCGTATGGGCCGCTGCTAACCAGCCGGCAGAGGGAGGCCTGCCGCCTTCACTTTGATGAGGACTGGTCGTTTGCCGAGGTGGCTGGCCAGATGGGAATAACAAGGAGTGGCGCCTATGATCTGGTGCGCCGTGCCATTGCAGGTGTGGAGGAGTATGAGGAAAGACTGGGGCTCGTAGCAGTCGTCGAGCGGCTGGAACAGCAGATCGCCCTCCTTTTGAATGATCCACCCGAGGGCCCGGGCCCCAAGGGTGTTCTGCGCGACGGGAGGCTCGGAGAGCGGGCAGGAGCAGGGAATGTTTGACTCTCTTTCGGACCGCCTGACTGATATCTTCCGTCGCCTGAACGGCAGGGGCCGCCTCAGCAAGGATGACGTTGAGGAGGGCCTTCGGGAGGTGCGGCGGGCGCTTCTGGAGGCTGAC
>JAJZMA010000191.1 GCA_021850405.1 bacterium | reverse complement strand
GGGGCGGGACCGGGTTCTGAGGGTTGGGCTATGGGGTAGTGTTTTTGACCGGACCCCGGATGGCCTTATCATGCAGAGGGCATTTGGTGCCCACAGTTACAGGCGTCTGGCCCATGTTGGTGACCGTACCGGCCTGGAGCTGATTCGCACCTGTCAGGACCGGGTGGTGCACACGGGCAAGGTGTCTGTCTATATGGAGTACATACTGACGCGCCTCCTGCTTTCCGGCGACTCTGTTGTTGGTGCCATCGGGTATAGGCGCAGCGATGGGGAAGTAATTGTCTTTCGTGCCAAAGCGGTGGTGCTGGCCACAGGTGGGTGGGGCAGGATGTATCGCTACACATCGAACTCCTGGGAGGGAACCGGGGATGGTGCTGCGATGGCATTTCGCGCCGGAGCGGAGCTGCAGGATATGGAATTTGTGCAGTTCCATCCCACCGGGATGATGTGGCCGCCTGGAGCCAGGGGCATTCTGGTGACCGAGGCCGTAAGGGGCGAGGGCGGCTACCTCGTAAACAGTGAGGGCAAGCGGTTCATGCTTGAATACGATCCCAAGAAGAAAGAACTGTCGTCGCGGGATGTTGTGGCAAGGTCTATCTACAAGGAGGTTCAGGCAGGACGCGGTACGCCCCATGGCGGTGCCTATCTGGATATACGCCACCGGGGGGCGGACTATATTCGCAGGAAACTTCCATCCATGTATGAACAGTTTCACTCGCTTGCTTCTGTGGATATAACCCGGGAGCCAATGGAAGTAGGACCGACCATCCATTACACGATGGGTGGGGTGAGGGTGGATCCTGAGACGGCGGCAACGCGGGTCCCGGGGCTGTATGCGGCGGGAGAGGTGGCGGCTGGCCTGCATGGTGCCAATCGGCTGGGGGGAAACTCCCTGGGCGACATTCTGGTGTTTGGTCGGCGCGCGGGTGAGGCTGCTGCCCAGTATGCTGCGAGTGCTCAATCCCTGGAGCCCTCCGCTGCCCAGGTGGAAGAGGAGACCAGATTGCTTCTTGCCCCACTCGAGCGGGGGGCTGGGGAGCAGAACCCGTACCGTCTGCACGAAGCCCTCCAGGCAGCAATGCAGGATGATGCAGGAATTGCACGGACACGAGAGTCACTGCAGCGCTCCATGGCATCGATCCAGGAGCTGAAGGGCAAGGTAGGCAAGGTTGGGGTTAGCGGTGGCAGGCGCCTGAACCCTGGGTGGCATGCCTGTAATGACATTGAGTCGATGCTGACAGTATCAGAGGCGATTGTTACCTGTGCACTGGCGAGAAAGGAGAGCAGGGGCTCGCACTGGAGAACGGACTTTCCGGACCGGGATGCAGCTGAAGGCAAGGTGAATTACGTTGTTGTGCAGGGGACATCTGGCATGGAGCTGGAGCGGCGGGAGGTTTTGGAGATGCCTGGGGACGTAAGTGCCCTGCTAAGGCGGAGTCGTTTTTTTGAAGGATCGGTAGCTGATGTCTGACAATGCTGGCGGCGAGGTTGTGGCCACAAGCGAGGGCCCAGGGCATGAGCATGGGCAGGAAGAAGTCCAGCTGAACATCTTTCGCGGGTTGCCGGGAGAGGAGGGGCAGCAGGTTTCGTATACGGTGCCGTTTGTAACTGGCATGGTAGTGCTGGATGCTGTGCACCATGTTCAGCGCAATATTGACACAGACCTTGCCTGCCGCTGGAACTGCAAGGCTGCCAAGTGCGGGTCGTGCAGTGCTGAAATCAATGGAAAGCCAGCGCTTATGTGCAAGACCCGGGTCGAGGACCTGCCCGAGGGTCCGATATCTGTCGCTCCGATGAGATCCTTTCCCCTTGTCAAGGATCTGGTCACTGATGTTTCCCGCAACTACGAGATCAACGCTTCTATCCCCCAGTTCACTCCTGCTGACGATCCGTCGGAAGGGCCCTGGAGGATACAGCAGGAAGACATTGAGCGGGTGTATGAGTTTCGCAAGTGTATCGAGTGCTTTCTGTGTCAGGACGTCTGCCACATCAATCGTGACCACGGGTTGTCTGCACAGTACTTTGGTCCCCGGTTTTTTGTACGGGTGGCATCCCTGGAGATGCATCCCAAAGACGTTCTGGATCGCCGCGAGCAGACCCGGGCAGAGGGCGGAATTGGCTTTTGCAATGTGACCAAGTGCTGCACTGATGTCTGTCCGGAGCACATCCACATTACCGATAACGCCATTATCCCAATGAAAGAGCGGATCAACGATGTGCACTGGGATCCGCTGCGGGCCCTGGGCCGTACCTTTCGTCGCAGCAGTGATGGCTCGGTGAGCACTTCATAGGGGACCCCTCCACCTGGTCTCCATGGGGATGCTTGCCAGCAGTGGGGATCGCGCTGTCCATTTTTCGCACGGGCGGCCTGGGGAAGGTGCCTTTGCTCCTTGCAGTTGTTGCCCAGCCAGTTTGCGCGGGTGTCCCAGACTGGTGGGGGCCGCTCCGTCAATGCAGATGGCAGGGAGCCTTCTGGATCCTCACTGCTCCGGCTGCAGGCCTGGCCAGGCACCCTGCAGGAGCGTGGGCAACCCGGGTTTAGTGCACGACTGCACAAGGATTTGGATGCTCCCCTGGCGCGGGATTTGCCGCTATCATGTGCAGAAATGGCAGGGATGCGAGGTATAGTGAAATGCGGCCGGTAATTGTCCAGCAGTATGCGGTGTCTCTGGATGGCTTTAGCTGTCCTGATGATTCCGAGTTCCAGAAGTATGTCTTTGGCGTTGAAGATCCGGAACTGGACGAGTATTTTCTTGCGGATCTGCGAAGAGCTGGGACGCACGTAATGGGCCGTGTTACCTACGAAAACATGAGTGCTTACTGGCCTGGGCAGGAAAATGCCATTGCAGGCGTAATGAATGGCATTCCCAAGGTAGTGTTCTCGCGAACGCTCGAACATGCAGACTGGCCGGAATCCCGGATCGCCAGCGGAGATACTGCGCACGAATTGGCCCTGTTGAAGGCAGAGCCAGGGGGAGAGATTCTGGTACATGGCGGATACCGGTTTACCCAGTCCCTGGTCCAGATGGGCCTGGTGGACGAGATCCGGCTGTACGTGTTCCCTGTTGCCCTGGGCAGTGGCCAGTCCCTCTTCGGCACGCTCAGGACACTGACGAAGTATAGTGTTTCAGGGTTCCGGGTATTTTCATCTGGTGCTGTCCTGCAGCGTCTCCGACCGGCAACCATCGCCGGGTGATCCTGCGAGGCTAGTCTGGTGTGGGGCCCGCCTTCTGGCGGCTCCGGAAGTGGCTGGGCGGAGCGGCAGCTTCCGCTGGAGGGGCCATTGTACTGCCCCCCATCGCAACGTGGGGCAGTTGTGCTCCTGTCAGGCTGGCACCCGTGTTGTGGGCTGCTCAAACAGCTGGGGAAGGGCCGCATCCACGTCATTTTTCCGTGCATCAATTATCTCCACGGCCTCGCGTACGGCGGCAGCTGAACGCGTGAGGGCGGCCTGCTCTGGTTCTGTGAGTGGGATGGATACGATCTCTTCTATGCCGTGACGCCCCAGCCGGCAGGGTACTCCGGTGAAAAGGCCAGAAATTCCGTACTCACCGTTGAGGTAGGCACTGCACGGCAGCACTCTTCTCGTGTCGAGCATGATTGCATCCACCATCTGGACAACCGCTGCGCTCGGGGCATAGTAGGCGCTGGCTTTCAGCAGATTTACAATCTCTGCACCACCATCACGGGTGCGCTGCACGATGGCCGAAAGCTTTTCTGCTGACATTAGCTGATCTATTGGGACACCCGCTACGGTCGTCATCCCCACAACCGGCACCATGGTGTCACCATGCCCGCCAAGGACGTAGGCTTCTACGTCATGGACCGACGTGTTCAGCTCTTGCGCCAGGAAGGTGCGAAAGCGTGCAGTGTCAAGGACACCCGCCATGCCGAGCACACGCTCCTTCGGAAAGGCGGTGACGCGGTAGGCTACCTGGGCCATTGCATCAAGGGGGTTGCTGACCACTATAACGACTGCATTGGGAGAGTATTTGGCTATCTCACGACCAACGCTGGCTACAATTTTTGCGTTGGTGAGTACCAGGTCGTCCCTCGACATGCCCGGCTTGCGGGGCATCCCACTTGTGACTACAACAATGTCGCTTCCTGCTGTGTCCTGGTAGTTGTTGGTCCCAGTGATCTGGGAATCAAAACCGGAAATCGGGCCTGACTCCAGCAGGTCCAGAGCCTTGCCCTGCGGCATGCCTTCGATAATGTCAACAAGGACTATGTCGGCGTACGCCCGCTCAACCAGCCGCTGCGCTACGCTCGCGCCCACATTCCCCGCTCCGACTACAGTGATCTTTGCTCTCATGTCTGACACCTCTGTATGCAGTGGTTGATCTATTTCCAGCCGTTTCCGGGCGAACCCCTGCCTATTGTAGCTGGGTGCGTCAGCCTGCTGGCCGCCCCACCTGAAGGGGCGTGCCACGGGGCTCTGCAAGGACTAGCCTGCAGTCAGTTGGGCCAAACTGCCGATGAAGCGCTACGCTCTCCAATATGATGCAAAGACGGCCGGAACACACTGCACCAGGGAAGCTGGCAGGGGACGCCCGCAAGACCGAGATATGGAGCCTTTTGCAGGCGGCCTATCCAGATGCACGGTGTGGGCTCGACTGGTCGACTCCGTTCCAGCTGCTGGTGGCAACCATTCTCAGTGCGCAATGCACCGATGTCAGGGTTAATTCGGTAACCCCAGCGCTTTTTACTGCCTACCCGGATGCTGTGGCGATGGCTGCCGCCAATATCCCGGCAGTAGAGGAGCTGATCCACTCTACCGGGTTCTTCCGGGCCAAGGCACGGGCCCTGGTAGCGATGGCACGGGAACTGGTACGCCTGCATGGGGGACAGGTTCCCACGAGCATGGAAGAGCTGGTAAAGCTCCCCGGCGTGGGGCGCAAGACTGCCAACGTGGTTTTGAGTGTGGCGCGGGGAGTACCGGGCCTG
>JAJZMA010000037.1:4455-4988 GCA_021850405.1 bacterium | reverse complement strand
CTGGCGATCCATGGCTCGTTCTCCTATTTCCGGGAGCGTCTGGGGCTCAAGGGCACGTTCCAGGAGCTCATCCTTGCCTCGCCCTTTGATTTCCTGCGCCAGTCGATCATGGTGCTTCCGACCGGCATGGGCGGATATGATGCACCTGGTTTTGCCGAGGAGATGGCGGCCCTGCTGTCTGGGGCAGCGTCCACTCTCGGAGGCAGGACCATGGCGCTCTTTACGAGTTTTAGCTCCCTTAAAGCTACCTACAATGCCCTGGGGAACCGGCTGGAGGAGGAAGGCATTGCCCTTCTGGGGCAGAGCATTGACGGTACGAGAACGCAGATACTGCGGAGTTTTCTGGCAGATCCACGCTCGCTGATCCTGGGTACCATGAGCTTCTGGGAGGGAGTTGACCTGCCCGGAGACGCACTCAGGTGCGTAGTCATTGCAAAGCTCCCATTCGCGGTTCCAGATGATCCGGTGCTTGCCGCTCGCGGTGCACTGCTATCCGATCCCTTCCGTCAGCTGTCGCTGCCACGGGCAATACT
>JAJZMA010000037.1:3931-4445 GCA_021850405.1 bacterium | reverse complement strand
GTGGATGTCGGTGCTGTCGTGTTATGCGACCCACGCCTGACCACAAAGAGCTATGGGAAGCTCTTCATTGAGGCCCTCCCGCCCGCTTCCATCCATGAGGTTCCGTACCAAAAGGTGGGGGAACTGCTGGCAGACACATGGCCAGCACCTATACTCAAGGTAGGCAACCATGAAGATCAGCAGTGAGATGGTGCCCCAGGAAAATGGGGAGCTAGTGGTGAGTACTGAGGCCTCTTCCTACACCAGTATCAGGAAAAAAGGCAAGGCGCATTCAACGATCCTTCCTGCCTCCAGGCCAGAGACCGAAGCTGGCCCAGGCGGTACGGCACCCATTGTTGTGGTACTCGCGCAGGTTGCACCCAGACTGGGAAACCTGACTGCGAATCTTGAGCTACATGCAACTGCTATAGCGGGTGCCCGCAGGTATGGTGCGGATCTCGTGGTATTTCCCGAGCTCTCCATGACAGGCTATTTTCTTGAGGATCTGGTACCAGAAGTTGCAATAACAATTGAC
>JAJZMA010000037.1:1297-3921 GCA_021850405.1 bacterium | reverse complement strand
CCTGAAAGAGCTTGCTGGGCTATCGCGCGGGATCGCTCTGGTGGCCGGATGCGTACTTGAGTCAGAAGATTCACGCTTCTTTAACGCAGCGCTCTATTTCCAGGATGGAGAGCTGCTACACGTTCACCGCAAGGTTTACCTGCCCACCTATGGATTATTCGATGAGCAGCGCTACTTTGCAGCCGGCAACCGCTTTTCCACCTTCTCAGCTGCCCTGGGGAGCGACCAGGCCCGGCAATGGAAAGTGGGGATCCTCATATGCGAGGAGATGTGGCACCCATCTGCTCCCGGGCTGCTGGCAAGGCAGGGGGTAGATCTTTTCATTTGCACGTCTGCATCTCCAGGGAGGGGAGTTGCGCCTGGGGCTGGACTTGGGACAGCGCATAGCTATGATGCCATCACGAGGACATACGGACAGCTGTATACCAGCTACCTTTTGTATACCAACCGCTCCGGTTACGAGGATGGCGTTGCCTTCTGGGGTGGCTCGCGCGTGATTGGGCCTGATGGTTCGGTCATTGCAGAGGCCTCGCGAAAAGAGGAGATGCTCCAGGCAGAGCTATCCCTGGCCCAGCTCCGGCGCACCAGGATCGCCTTTCCGCTGCTGCGTGATGAACGGCATGACCTGGAGAGCGACCAATGATGGTAAAGGTCCCTTCCAGCCGGCTGGCGATAGACGAGGCGCTGGTAGCGGACCTGCTTTCAGGTTTTATCCGGGAGGAGATTACCCGGTTCGGATTTAACCAGGCGATCCTTGCGCTATCGGGTGGGGTGGATTCGGCGGTTGTACTTGCACTGGCTGCCATGGCCCTGGGACCCAGCAATGTTACTGCAGTCCTCCTTCCCTATAGAACCAGCAGTGGAGACTCAGTGCTCCATGCCCGCCTGCTATGCAGCCAGTTTGGGGTATCACCCCTTGAGATAGACATTACCCCGCAGATTGATGCGTACTTCAGTTCTGACCCTGCTGCGAGCAGGGCTCGCAGAGGCAACAAGATGGCCCGGGAGAGGATGACGATAGTCTATGACCTGTCGCTCAAGCATGGGGGGCTGGTACTGGGCACAAGCAACAAAACCGAGCTTCTGCTTGGCTATGGCACCATATTTGGGGACCTGGCGAGCGCTCTCAACCCCCTTGGAGACCTGTTCAAGACCCAGGTCTTTGCGCTGGGACGTTACCTCCAGCTTCCCGATGCCATCCTTGAAAAGCCACCGAGCGCTGACCTGTGGGAAGGGCAGGCAGATGAAGCTGACCTGGGATTCTCCTATGCAGTCGCAGACACAATTCTGGAGGCAATCGTCGACCAGAGGTACAGGCCTGGGGAGGTGGTTGCCATGGGATTTGACGAAATCCTGGTTGCTAGCATTACCGACCGGGTGCGGGCCAACCAGTACAAGCGTCGCCTGCCGCTTATAGCCAAACTGGGGCCCAGGACCATAGACCGGGATTTTCGGTATCCACGTGACTGGGGAGCCTGAGGCCGGAGCTGGCTGCCTCACCGTAGTGGCAACCCCAATCGGAAACCTGCAGGACATAACCTTGAGGGCGCTCGACGTACTGTCGCACGCCGACCTGATTGTGGCGGAAGATACCCGTCGCACGCGTGCGCTCCTGTCCGCGCACAACATAGCCGGAAGGCTATCCTCCCTTCCAGCCTATGCCGAGGCTGGAAGGATCGCACGCATCCTGGATCGTCTTGCGGCAGGAGAGCGGCTTGCCCTCTGCACCGATGCAGGCATGCCAGGCATCAGTGATCCTGGTGCCAAGCTGGTAAGGGCGGCCCGGGAGGCTGGGTTCCCTGTAACTGTGGCACCGGGCCCATCTGCCCTTACTACTGCACTGGTGCTGTCAGGGTGCGACGGCAGCAGCTTCCACTTCCTTGGATTTCTCCCCCGCTCGCCTGGCAAGATGCGAAAGGTGCTGGGTGCCGCAGCCCAGATGGGAGATGCCATTGTATTCTACGAGTCACCGCTGCGCCTGGGCCGCACCCTGGCACTGGTTGCGGAAGTGGTGATGGGGAGGAACACGATAGTGGCAAGGGAGATGACCAAACTGCACGAGACGATTCATGAGGGCAGCGCCCTTCAGCTCTCAGAGCAGTTCCGGAAGGTAGCTCCCCGGGGAGAATGTACCGTGATCATTGAGGCTGGTCCGGCTCCAGGAGAAGCTGACCCGCGCATTACACATGCAGACAGAAAAGTTGCCCAAAGAGGCAAAGGCAATGCCTGAGGGAGCACCCGGCACACACTCCAGCGCCTTACATCCACAGGCAGCGCAGTCCGGGTCTGCAGCTGAAACTTTCTACATAACTGCTGCGATTGACTACGTCAATGCTGCGCCGCATCTGGGCACCACTTACGAAAAAATAGGATGCGACGTTATTGCCAGGTACAACCGGCTGGCAGGGAAAGAGGTGCGGTTCACCATGGGAAGTGATGAGCACAGCCAGTCCGTCGAGCGCTCTGCCCGCGCCAGGGGGATGGATCCGGAAGCTTTCTGCGATGAGCAGGCACAACTTTTCCAGTCGGTCTGGGCAGCCATGGACATCTCGCCTACCGCTTATGTACGTACCGGAGGACCAGAGAACAGCAAGACTGTCAACCAGCTGCTGGCCAGAATCCAT
>JAJZMA010000037.1:0-1259 GCA_021850405.1 bacterium | reverse complement strand
CCTGCGAACAGTTCTACACTGACAAGGAGCTGGCAGACAAGTCGCAGTGTCCCGTACACGGCAAGCCGCTGGAATGGATAGAGGAGGAAAACTACTTCTTCCGGCTCTCCAGCTTTCAGGAGCCGCTGCTTGCGCACTTTGCAGATAACCCAGAGTTTCTTACTCCCGAGCCCAGGCGCAATGAGATCCTGAACTTCATCAATGCCGGGCTTGCAGACATCTCTATCTCCAGGGGTTTTTCCAGCTGGGGGTTACCACTGCCGTTTGATCCAGGCCAGGTAGTGTACACGTGGATAGATGCTTTGCCGTCCTACCTCACAGGTGCTGGCTTTTCGAATGGTGACGGAAGTTTTGAGCGGTTCTGGCCGGCAGATGTACATGTAATTGGCAAGGACATAACCAGATTCCACGCTGTGATCTGGCCTGCCCTCCTCATGGCCGCAGGCATACCCCTGCCACGACAGGTGCATTCCCATGGTCACATCACCCTGGGCGGGGAAAGGATGAGCAAGACGAGAGGAATATTTATCGATCCGATGCAACTTGTGGGTCAGTTTGGGTCTGATGCTGTGCGCTACGTGCTGATGGCAGAGGTGCCGTTTGATCGTGATGGAGACTTTTCCATTGAGCTTTTCATTGACCGCTACAATGCAGATCTCGCCAACGACTACGGAAATCTGGTGTCGCGTACGCAGAAAATGGTCGCACGGTATTTTGGTGGGAGGGTACCGGCACTCGGGCCAACGACAGATCTCGACCGCGAGGTGGCAGAGCTTTCCAGGGAAGCTTTTGTATCGTACTGCTCTGCTATGGAACGGCTGGACACGAGTGGGGCCATTGCGGCTGCCCAGCGCCTGGTGGGACGGGCAAACCGCTATGTCGAAGAAGCTGCGCCGTGGAAACTGGCTGCAGCCCAGGATCCGCGCCTTGGCTCGGTCTGCTATACCCTGCTGGAAGCGATCCGGATCTCCAGCATACTGCTCGTTCCTTTCATTCCAGAGGCAGCTGGAACTGTCCTGGCCCAGCTTGGCGCTGCAGGGTCGCAGTCCGGCACTACCCTGGAGCAGGCAGAAAAGTGGGGCCTCCTGACCGCAGGCGCTGAAATCCAGGTGGGAGAGATTCTCTTTCCCCGTCTCGACCGGGCTCATGTGCTGGAACAGAACGTTCCAGCCAAAAAGTAGGACACGTGGAGCAAGCCCCACGTTTTGACCACGCTGGCAGCTCTGTGCCCGGCCACAACGCCAGTAGCATGCGTGGTG
>JAJZMA010000120.1 GCA_021850405.1 bacterium | reverse complement strand
GTACATATTTTTCCAGGATATCTGCCACTCCACCATTCCCAGGGCTGGCTGCCACCTCATGGGCTGCTTTCATCACGTCCGGCCATTCAGACTCGATGGCTACTCCCCACCCGGCTGCCTGCAACATGTCCAGGTCGTTCGGACCATCCCCTATGGCGATTCCGCTCTTTAGGGCCAGGCCCAGGTGGCCACACAAAAACCGCAGGGCATTGCTCTTGCTTGCTTCAGGCGAGGCAACCTCCACGTAAGAGCGCGTTGTCTGCTGCACTGTAGCCGTACTGCCCAGCTTCTCCTTAAGCAATTCAAGGCAGCGGGCAAGGTCCTTTGGATCAGTGATAATCGCAACCAGTTTGGGGCAACCGCGCTCAACTGCCATGTCCAGGGAGGCCACAAGTCTCGGGCCACTGGTCGGGATGCGCTGGTAGAGGGAATTCTCAACTCTCTCTTCTTCGACTACTGACATCTCATCCATAAATGAGATCCGGGCCCAACCTTCCTTGCGCAAAACCTCCAGCGCAGTGGCACCGGCATTGGGGGAGAGCAAGGTTTCATGAAGAAGGCGCCCAGGAGCACCCTGTGCCACTATCCCGCCGCGTGCATACAATGCTGCCGCATGCTCCGGAACCGGCATCTCCCGGACAACAGCCCCCTGATAGCAGATGATGGGGGCGGTTATATTTAGCTGCTGCGCCCAGTAGGCAGCAGAGACATACATGCGTCCGGTTGCCAGTATCACCGGGACGCCAACTTTGGCGCACTCTGCTATTGCAGCCGGGATTCTCTGGTTCAGCTCACCATTCCAGCCGATACAGGTCCCATCCAGATCTACCACGACAAACGAGGGATCCACGGGAATGCTCATCTGGGAGTGGTTTTCACCTAAAAGGGGAACGGCTTGATAAGGGGAGGCGGCGTCTTCTTCCAGGCCCTGGGATTCAGTGTATTTTTTGGGAGCTCCCCAGCCAGAGCGGCAAGCGCGTTTCGGGCACACAACTCGGCCATGGCGCGACGGGTCTGGGTTGTAGCGCTGCCAAGATGCGGGGTGAGAACCGCATTTTCACACTCGATGAGCCCTGGGGCCGGCCTGGGCTCACTTTCATATACATCCAGCCCCGCGCCTCCAATAATATTCTCCCTGAGGGCGGTCACCAGGTCCTCCTCGTCCACCACCGGCCCCCGGGATGTATTGACAAGTATGGCGTTGCGCTTCATCAGCGCCAGGGTCCTAGCGTTGATCATATGATACGTGTCCTCCGCCAGTGGCACATGCAGCGACACCACATCAGACGCTGCAAGCAGCTCCTCGAGCGGTAGCGGCCGGGCGTCTGCCAGGTCAGGGGGTAGTTCCTTCTTTGCCCCAGCATAGACAATGTTCATTCCAAATGCCCTGGCACGACGCGCCACCGCCTGCCCAATGCGGCCCATCCCGATTATGCCAAGCGTGGCACCCTTAAGCTCAAGGCCCAGCATGTAGTCTGGCTCCCATCCTTCGAAGTGCCCCGTGTGCATGACTGTATTGCCTTCCACGATGCGCCTGGCACACGCCAGCAGAAGGCCCATGGCACAATCAGCGGTGGCGTCGGTAAGCACCCCCGGTGTATTGGTAACGATGACTCCCCGTGAAGTAGCCGCCACCATATCCACATTGTTGTAGCCGACAGCGTAAAGCGATACAGCCCGAAGCCTGCCCTTTCCCGCCTCAAGCACCCTGGAGGTTACCGGATCCCTAAGCTGTGCGCAGAGTACATCTACTCCCTCGGCTACAGCGGTGGCCAGTTCTGGCTCGCTTGGAATATGGCCTATAACACTAACTTCGGCAGCGTCTCCCAACCACTGGGGGGCTGGCTGGGGAAGGGGTAGGGTGAGGAGGACTTTTGGCATGGTGCCTCCTACCTTAACCTAATGGGAGGGTGCTGCACAAAACTGTTTTGCGCGAAAAAGACGACAGACTAGAGCCAGATGGTTCGGCTGGAGGCAGGGCGGTCCATGAAGGAAGGGGACGGCGGGCAAATGACGTGTCTGGGCAGGAGGCAGCAGCTCCAGCCAGCTATGACGATTGGTTCTCGCGCTCACCGGAGCCATCCACCTTCTGGTACACGCGCCGGCCGGTAGCCACCTCCAGATAGACACGGATTGTTTCCCGGGTCACCGGGTCGACAAAAACCTCATCTGTGGGAGTTAGCTGGTCAGGGACAGACTCGTTCAAGCCTGCGCTTTCCGGGTACCGGACAGCCGTGCCACGCCCCGAGGAGGTAGCTCTCTTCGGCCGTTTGTTGCCTGTGTACCGATCCAGCCCAGCTATGGCTGCCACCAGGCCAGCACCAAGCACGAGAGCGACGATTATAAGGATGACAACAGGCAAGATTCGGGGGGCTCTTAGGCTTCGGGCTCGGTGATGACTGCCGTGCCGTAGGCTACCACTTCCGACATGGTCTGGCCAATTTCGGAGGAGTCAAAGCGCATCATCACTATGGCGGTGGCGCCCATGGCGGTTGCGGACTCGCACATACGGTCCACCGCCTGGCGACGGGTATCCTCAAGCAGCTTGGTGTATGAGCGCACCTCACCCCCGGTTATCGATTTCAGGGAGGCCATCAGGTTGCCTCCAATAGCGCGGCTGCGCACCGTTACGCCAAACACGTGCCCAAGCGTTTTTTTGACCCGAAGACCCGGGAGGTTCTCTGTCGTGGAAACTATCATCCTTGCCTCCTTTGGCAGCCGGCTACTGGAACTGCGGCCCCAGAGCAGTATATGGTTTTATTCATACCCGGGGGTCATCGTGGGCAGCTACAGAAGTGGGACCAGGATCAGGGACCAGCAAGTCATCTGCAGGAGGCTGAAAAGGTGGCACAGGGTACCAACCGGATCCGGGTTACACTTTGGTTACTAATGACCCTACGCCCTTCTGCTGGATAGAGTTAAGTTGGAATGATGAAGACGTATAGGCATAAGGCGCATGACCGGGGGCAGGTAGTGGTACTTTTTGCACTGCTACTTCCCATGATCCTGATTTTTGTCTCTTTTTCCATTGGGGTCGAGATGTGGTTTTCCGCCAGAAGTCACCTGGACGAGGCCACAATCACGGCTGCACTCGCTGCAGCAGACCAGTCCTGCATGAGCAGCTATCAGAACACCACGCCCTATGCAACCCCCAGCTCTCCCCCCTATCCCTGCTACCTGAACAACATTCTCCCTCCAGCCGGGGGCGCGACAGTCATCCCGTACAACACCGCCGCCGAAAATGCGGTTTACGCAACGCTATTTGCTGAGTATCCAGGGAGGACGATCACCAAATGCTCCGCTTCCTCGTCTGCGGCCACATGCCAGGGGATGGCCTCTGGCTCTGCAACCGTGGTTTACCAGGTGGAGTATATGGGTAGTTCTGGCGCTTTCGGACCTACCCCAGCATGGGTGTCCGCAAGCTGTTCAGCAGCTACACCATATGTGGTAGAGCTGCAGGCAAACGTATGGATGGATTTTGCACCAGCCATTCCGCAGTTCGCTGGACCCACTACCCTGCTTATGGAAAGCAGTCATGATGCTCTGGGTTGCCTTGGCGGTGTCACACCGTAGCAAGTCGAGGCGAGCTGAATACCCTGCCTACATCTTCTCCTGCACGCTGATGCGGCAGCACTGAGCGCCCGGCTCTGCTCATGCCACCTGGTGGCGGCCAGAACAAGCAAGGAAGTCCGTGCAGTATCCATACCCAACACAAGATCGATCCCTCCCAGACGGCCAAAGCATGCCTGCCACGCCGAGCTCCCAGCACCACCCCTGGAGCAGCGGGCCGCAGGCCCGGTGAGGCGGTCACAGGTCATGTCTGGAAAGACAGCCCACGTTGATGGCGACCCAGATTCAGCCCCTGCAAAGCTACCGCACAGCCTGCATCCGGCACCCAGGACAACTCTTTCCCCGCCAGAGCTGCATCACCCGAGTGGCCGCACTGCATCCGCTGTCTGGTATACACCCAGGCTCGCACGCTTCCATACGCAAGAGCCTGGGACCAGCCAGGCTGCTGTCCTAGCTTGAAGCAGCCTGACTCTGATACACAGGCACCTGAATGGACACATTGGTATAGGCATACACCGTAAATGACTTTACGTTGTAGTTGACTACATTGGGAGTCAGTACTGCCAGCGTGTAGGGGAGCAGCACCGGTGTCACAGTCTGGTAGGTAAATGGCACACCGTAGGAAGCTGTATAGGAGTAGGTGGTACCTCCGGTACCAGACGCTGTAAAGCCTGTTAGATACCGGTGGGGTGACTGTGCATACACACCGGTAGTGTAAAACCCGTGGTATGAGTAGGCCGAGCCGTACATGTTGTAATACAACACGTAACAGGTACCAGCTGTGCAATACCCATCCGGGCCGGGGTCGTAGTGGCCGTAGGGCCCATATGAGCTGTAGTCATATCCCGAGTATGACCCGGTTACCCGGCCTGGATACCAGGTAGAGAACCAGTAGTCAGGATAGACGTCAGCCCAGTAGACCGGGTACTGGTTGGTATAACTCAAGGTCTCGGGCACCTGGGAGGTGACTGTGGTCGATGGCACAATGTTTGACGAGGCCGTCATCGCTTCATCATGCACCCAGATCTGCAGGATCGGCGCAGGAACTGGCCGAACCAGCTGGTTCCAGGTGCAGGGCAAGGATCCCTCCGGCGAAAGATCCGAAGCTGGTGGCCCCACCGGCCCTTCATCGGCAGGCACACATTCCAGAACCGGCGTGGTCACAGTTGGGTAAGTGATCTGTATCGTCTGATACGGATATGAAGCAGTGTAGCCGAAGTACTGGACCGCCGTATATGGAGAGAGCCACCTATGGGTATAGTAAGCAGTCTCGTAATGCAGGTAGTAATCGGTCACAGACTGGGTATATGAGTTCCACGTGTAGTGAGTGGAGTAATTCGTATAGCTGTAATAGCTCTGCCGGAGACAGTTGCTCTGACGGCAGTAGTTGTAGCCCCAAAAAACTGGATCCCATCCCGTACCA
>JAJZMA010000071.1 GCA_021850405.1 bacterium | reverse complement strand
AAAGAGCACCTGGTAGTTCTTTCCCGGCTGCCCCTTTTCCAGCCTGATACTGCGGTCGCAGCCCCGGGCCTGCTCTCCCAGGGTCACAGTACGCTTCCATAACGAGTCAGAGGGGTTGTCTACCCGCAGCCCCATAGCGTCCCCAGCCTCGGCCAGAAAATTCATAACCTTGCCAAATATTTCCCTGTCCTCTGCTACCTCCTTGCGGTACTTGGCCATATGCGGATCCATGCAGGAGGCAGCAAAGATCTCATGGAGCTTTCCCTCCCGCTTTGCATCGGAAGGGCTGCCATCTGGAACACCGGCTGCAGGAGGCAGCACAGACTGCAGCACGAACTCCCCAATGTGGCCCATGAACCACTCAACTGCAGCATCTACACCGCCTTCCTGTCGGGGAGTGTTGCCAACAGCCAGCGGCCACACCATCGACTCCGTCGGGGCCAGGGAGGAGCTGTACTCCCCCCTGATCTCTCCATACACCTGACTGGATGACCAGTAGCCATCAAGTGGGGTGCCCCACATTGTCTTAGCTTCCAGCCTCAACCAGCCCCCCGTCTCTGGAGCGCAGAGGATGACTTTACTCTTCCCAACAGAGCGTGCCAGCCTCCGGGAGCAGGCCCGGCCAAGGAATGACGGGCGTGCGGACACCATAACCCCAAATTTCTCCCCAAAACTGCGCAGCTGTGCAGCAGTGGGTGCGAAGTACTCGGCATCTCTCATCTGGGAAGGGGTGCGGGATGAAGACCACCTGGGAGCTGTCGGATATCTCCTCCTCCCACTGCCCAGGGACGCCACCACCTTCTGGCGCAGCTCATCGGTCAGCTGATCATCCATGCTCGCCCTCCATGCCAAAACCGCACTGCCACCGAAAAAACCTCTGTGGCAGTACCTGCCTAGCGCTCTATATCCCGGTCAATGAACTGCTGCGAGTTGAGTATGAACTCGCCAAGATGGTCGACAAACCAGTTGACCCCTGCTCGCACCCGCATCGTATGCAGGTCGGGTTCTGTCACCTCCAGATCCCACTCAGCCCGCGCTGCCTCCCGGGCAGAGCCTTCCCCAGGAACGTAAGTGCCCATGAGGACGGGTCGGCCAGACTCAGGATGCGGCACCATGCCAAGCGACAGACGCGCTCCACTGCTGGAGAGTACGGTTACCCCTATCTCACCCACCACCATCTCGAGGGGAACAGGCTTGCCGCCCTTCCCATCAACGGATGAGGTGCGCGCTACCAGAATTCCGGTTTCGCGGGAGAGAGAGCAAAGCAGGCCCCCAACTTCGGCAAAGGTGCTTGCCATTGCCGCTTTCTGGGAATTATTTAACTCCGCGCTCCGACGGCTACTAAGAATGGACTGGACAACGCGATTACGCAACGCTTCGGAAAAAGATTCATCTGCCATGCCCAAGAGTATTCCAAATTAGCAGGGACAGGGACACGGACAATCCTTATTCGAAGGCGAGTCTGGCTGGCAGCACGGGAGCGCATCGTGCTGGCCTGGCGCGAGGACAGAGCAGAGGCCAGAGGTGGGAAGCGGCCAGTACCCGTTGACTTAGTGCTACCGCAAGCACACCAAAAGGCAGGCAGGAGGTTTTAGCCTGTTAGCCCTGCCAGAACAAGGGGATGGCTACCTGGAGCAGCCACCAAAAGCATCACCCTATCCCAGGGCCGAGCCTCTCGCCGCTATCTGCGGCTTTCTGGCTCAAGCGCAAAGGAAAAGGGCAGGAGCGCGTCTGCAGGCATCGTCACGACGGCACCCTGCTCCAGGAACGAAACGGGCAGGTCTCTTGCAAATTCGACCAGCGTTTGCCTGGCACCTCCAGAGGGTGCGGTGCAGCAGCCGTTTCCATACAGTGCAGCAGCGGTTAGCCGCACAGTTGGCCCCTCAGAGTTTACTGCTGCAAAGAGGGCGTTCTCAAGTGGATGTACCGCTGGTGCAGATCGGTAACCAACAGCCACACCCAGATAGGTAGCTCCCGATCCACTCCTGACCGCTGCCGCCTGGTCAACGCCCCATAGTGCCGCCTGCTTGCTGGCGTAGGCCAGCAGTTCCGCATCCGCCTGGACATCTCACCCAGCTGCCATCCCACCGGAAGGCCACCGTCACGTCGGAAGAGCGTTCATGGATTGCCTGCCTGCAGGTGCCACATGGCGCTCCACTTGGTGCCGGTGTAAGCACTGCCACCTCGAGCAGTCTTGCATCTGCACCTGCCACCGTCATTGCGTTGGCGAGTGCCGTGCGCTCGGCACAGCAGCCCACGTAGCTCGCGTTTTCAATGTTGCATCCAAATACTGGAGGGAGCAGTTCGCCAGTTATGCCGACAAGCCGTAACGCGGCAAAGACAGGATGGTGGGAATATGGTGCATGGGCCCGGGCTCCACTGTCCACCCATCGCAGAAGCTGGGCGACGAGCGACTCACCTGAACCAGATCCCGCGCTCACACTCTCTGCTCCAGGCGGATAAATTTCCCCGCACGAGTGGCACAATCCGCTACCCCGGGGCAGCGGGTCCAGGGCAGGTAGCTACAACGATGCGCGCCCCCTTCCGCCGCTACCATCACAATGGCCGGCTCGTCTCCATAAGGGTGCCCCCACCATCTGCTCCTGCCACCTCCATGCCCAGTCGCTCCAGCAATCGTCTGGATGCGTGGTTGCCCGATTCCACATGTGCACAGATTGTGACCACCCTGCCGCTTGCAAATGCAGCCTCCATAAGCAATCTGGCAGCTTCTGTCATAAGCCCTCTGCCCCTTGCCATTGGTGCAAGCCCATACCCAATCTCCACACGCCCAGCAGCATCCGGAGGCATGTGGAATCCGATATCGCCGACGACCTCCCTCGTCTTTCTCTCAACGATCTGGTACATGCCAAAACCGTCGTCATCTAGGGAGAGCCGCAGGACGTTGCTGGCAGCGCGCACCGTACCGTCCAGGGGATAGCCGTCTGCGGAACGCTGTCCCGGGGGAACTGTTGCCGCGGAAAGGTAAGCAGCTGTAGCCTTGCTCACCCGGACAAGGCGGACATCACTGCCTTCCAGAATAGTGTCTAGCCTACCCGTTCGGTACGCGGAATCAGTTTCCACAGTCCCTCAAGATCATAAAAGGTGCGCTCTCCTGGCAAGAAGATGTGAACAACAATCTCGGCAAAGTCCAGACAGACCCATGTAGCATCCTGCATGCCTGATACCTTGAATGGACGAACTCCTTCCTTCCGGCACGCCTCAGTAATCCGGTCCGCTATCGCCTTTACCTGCCGGTCGGTGTCGCCTTCGCAAACCACAAAGTAGTCTGCGATCGACGTTTTTCCTTCCAGGTCTATAACGACAATATCGCGGGCCTTGACATCCTCAGCTGCTTGCTCTATCACCCGCAGCAGGTCAGGTCTCTTCATGACCGCTCATTATGACAGCCGGAGTGCCGTACCAGCCATATCTGGATATCTTTGCCATCACAGCAGGTCCGAGCATCCCCGAAAGATTCTTGCCAGTCTGCAGGCGGCTTCGTACCTCACTGGAGCTTATGTCCGGCGTATCCAGCTCCAGGACGGCTACCTGCTGCTCAGCAAAGCCAAGCCTGTAGAGGACGCTCCTGTCCACGGTCCAGCCGGTGCGGCATATTATGTAAACCGACACCGTACGGGCAAGAGCGCTTGCGCGATGCCAGGTCGGGAGTCCCATTGCAGCATCTGCGCCCAGGCACAGCCAGATCGTCTGTGCGCCCCGACGCTGCAGTTCTGCTACCGTGTCAATCGTAAACGACGGCCCACTGGATTCAAGTTCCAGCGAAGACACAAAAACTCTTTGCTCATGGGCAAATGCGGCCTCCAGAAGCTCCTTGCGATGAGCCCCGGATTCAAAGCATGGTTGCCGCTGGGGCTGACGCCCCACGGGCATGACCCAGACAGGCATGTCCAGATTGCGAAGAAGGCCGTAAACCACAGCCTCGTGCCCCAGGTGAACAGGATCAAAGCTTCCGCCGTACAGTGCCAGCGCACCTGGGACAGCCTCCTTTTGCCTCTGCACGGCTCTACTCTTCAAAGCTGAACTCCACCGACCCCACCCGCACCGTCATCCCTGGAACTGCTCCAGCCCTGCGCAGGGCCTCATCCACACCTGCTCTCCGAAGGCTGCGCTGCAGCCGTGCGACTGCCTCCTCATTTTCCAGATCCGTCATGGCCACAAGCCGCTCCACTGCCTGTCCTGCGACCACCATAACCTGCCCATGGCCTTCCCCTTCAACAGAAACAGAAAATTCGGATAGCGATTGCCTGGGCATGATCCGGACCACCTTCACAGGCGAAGGCTCGCTGGCGGGAACCTTGAGGGCAACCAGACGGCCCAGCAGCCCGGAAAGCTCCGCAAGTCCTTCATGGGTGAGTGCGCTTACCATGACGGTAGGACACCCCTGCGACATTCGCTCTGCCACAGCAGAGATTGCACTACGGTCCTGGATGAGATCCATCTTGTTCAGGACCCGCAGCGCTACTGCACCTTCCAGACCAGCGGCGTAACTTCGGAGCTCCTGCGCAATCATTGCAACGTCAAGGTCAATCTCCGCTTCTGTCTCTGCGCCGTCAATAACATGCACAAGCAGGCGTGTGCGGCGAAGGTGTCTGAGAAAGGCAAGACCAAGCCCCGCGCCCTGGTGTGCTCCCTCAATCAGACCTGGAACATCAGCCACAACCGCAGCCTGGCCACGGTCCAGCTCAAGTACGCCGAGGTTGGGAGAGAGCGTTGTAAACGGATAGTCAGCTATCTTCGGGTGGGCATGGGTCAGTGCTGCCAGGAGCGTGGATTTTCCAGCATTCGGCCTTCCTACAAGCCCAATATCGGCAATGAGCCGCAGCTCAAGCTGCAGCCTTCGGGATTGCCCCGGTGCCCCGAGCTCGGCAGCCCGTGGCGCCTGGCGCACGGAGCTACGGAAATGCATGTTGCCACGGCCTCCACGGCCCCCGACCGCAACTACTACGGATGCACCGGAGTGGTCCAGGTCCGCCAGCTGCTGGCCAGTTTCCTGGTCGACAACG
>JAJZMA010000192.1 GCA_021850405.1 bacterium | reverse complement strand
AACAGGGAGCGCCGGCCCTGGCCAGCAGAAACCCCGGCCCTGTCCTCATCACCATGGACCTGACCACTGGGCCGAGCTGGCCCAGTCTTCGGGAACCCGTACCGCCCCAGGTGGTGAACTGCCATCTTTCTTCTCCAGCAACCTGATGAACCAATTACCTTTAGCAATTGACTAAATGAGTAGTCGACTCGATAAGTAGCTTACTACACAATGTGCGTACAAACAACATCTGTCGCCATATTAATGCGCAAGATGTTACACAAGCATACGATTCATGCCTGACTGCATGACCCCTGGAGGCTCCAGGCGCCTCACGGACAGGTAGGTAGATAGATAGTCCCAGCTGGGCGCCCTGCACACGGTAGTTGGCTCCAACCTGCCCAGCTGAATGCTGCCAGAAGAACTTGTGGCCAGGCCGCACTGCGCCTGATGCGCCTGCTCCAGCGCGCACTGCTGCGCTCCCAGACACCGCCGCTCCGTGCAGCTCTGGCGCATCCATTGGCTGGGATCTCCTGGTAGTACGGCAGGCAGCGCCTGGCTATTGCCCCACTAATTTAAACTGCTGAGGGCCGGTGCATCCAGGCGGAGAAGCGCAGGAGTGAGCGGACCGAACGTCTTGGAGGAGCCTGCGCAGTGTCTGCCCTTTGCCCCTGGAATGCCACATGCAGCACAGGGCTGGTCCCACTTCCGTGGCCCAGGTCCTCCCCACCTGCAGCAATGGGGAGCGGCATTAAGGCGGAGTGGCCGTGCAGCGGCACCACGCTTGAGGCGGGCAAGGGCCTGTGGGAGTAGCTGTTAACAATACGGGCAAACTCATCTGCTTCCATCGTCTCCACCCGTAGCAGGTGGCGAGCCAGCTCCTGCAGGATGTCCATGCGGTCCGCAAGGACATCCCTGGCGCGCTGTGCAGCCTCCTCAAGCAGACTATCCACCTCAGCATCAATCCTCTCGGCGAGCTTCTCCGAATAGCCGCGCGGAAAACCTATCTCGCCTTCGGGAAAGGTGCGAAGGCCAAGAGATCCCATTCCCAGATTCCGCACCATCCTGGCGGCAAGCGCGGTGGCCCGTTCAATGTCATCAGCTGCGCCAGTGGTTACCACGTCCTCCCCGAACGTAAGCTCCTCGGCACACCTCCCCCCCATCATCCCGGCAAGCTGGTCAGCCAGTTGCGCCCGACTGGTAAGCGCCCGGTCCCTCTCAGGCAGGATCATGGTCCAGCCCAGCGCCTGGCCCCGTGCCACGATACTGATCCTGTGGACCGGGTCAGCATGTGGAAGGGTGTATGCCACAAGTGCATGCCCCATCTCGTGATATGCAACAGTGATCCGCTCCTGCTCCGACATCAGGCGTGAGCTACGCTCCGGGCCAGCCTGAATCCGGATGACAGCCTCCTCAAGATCTCCAGTAGTGATTTCAGAGCGCTCATGTCTCGCCGCCAAAAGTGCCGCTTCGTTGACGACATTAGCCAGATCCGCACCAGTAGCGCCGGTGGTCTGCCGCGCCACAGCCGCCAGATCCACCTCTTGCGCCAGCGGCTTGCCTCTTGCATGGAGATCCAGAATCTTTTGCCTGCCCACTACATCAGGGCTATCCACCACGACCCTTCTATCAAACCTGCCTGGGCGCAACAGTGCTGGATCCAGCACGTCTGGCCGGTTGGTAGCGGCGATCACTATCACAGGAGAGCCGGTCTCAAACCCGTCCATCTCTACCAGCAACTGATTCAGTGTCTGCTCACGCTCATCGTTGGACTGGTTGGGAGACGCACCCCGATGACGACCCACCGCATCAATCTCATCTATAAACAGGATGGCTGGGCTCCGTTTGCGCGCTTCTGAAAACAGATCCCGTACCCGGGCAGCTCCGACCCCGACAAACATCTCTACAAATTCAGATGCACTCAGGGAGAAGAAAGGCACGCCTGCCTCCCCGGCAACAGCGCGAGCCAGTAGCGTCTTTCCGGTGCCTGGAGGACCCGCCAGCAGCACACCCCGCGGAACCCGCGCCCCCATGGCAAGGAACCGCCCCGGATCCCGCAGAACAGCAACAACCTCCGCCAGTTCTGCAACCGCTTCGTCTGCGCCAGCCACATCGGCAAAGCTGACCGCTGGTGGGGTGTCAAGCAGCCGGGCACGACTTTTGCCGATCTGCATCCCTGGTATACCGCCCTTGCGCACACTGACAAATATGTAGACGAAAACAAGCAGAAAGATTAGTGGGATCGCCAGTTGCACCAGTAGTGCCGCGGTGCTGCCATCTGAGTTTATGGAAAAGTCATAGTACCCATACTTGGAAAAAAGTGCCAGGGCAGTCGCTGAGCTGCCCATGTCAGTCGTCTCCTGCTGACCAGCCGCTGTGTACCAGGTGACCACATTTCCTGCCACCTGCGCGCCCTTCCCAGTGGAGAGCGAGATGCGCTCTGTGGCAGGCACTCCCCCACGGTGGGCATTACCCAGATCGCGGGCCAGGATACCTGCACTGGCGGTAGGCACACTGGAAGAGCCCATCAGGAATGCGCCAGTCAACAACCCAGCAAACAGCGACACCGTGGCTACCGTGACGAACAGCTTGCGTCTATCCATGGTGTGAATCTACCCTGAATGCCGGGGGTATGCTCTGCTGTCACGCTAACGTCAATTGTTCTCCACAGCCCTGTTTTACAGGGACGGGATCACCCCCTCCTTCTCTGCAGGCGAAAGAAGCCGCTGAGTAGCTGGGAGGACTCCTCAGCCAGAAAGTCTGGCACTACAAACGGATGATGGTTACCCCCAGCTGCTGACAGTACGTCATAGATGGAGCCATCGGCCCCTTTTTTGGGATCCCTGCAACCATAGACACAGCCAGACAGGCGTGCAAGCAGGATTGCCCCAGCGCACATGGGACATGGCTCCAGGGTGCTGTACAACACACAGCCGAGCAGGCGCCAGCTGCCAAGGATGCTTGCAGCCTCCCTGATCGCCAGCATTTCCGCGTGGGCTGCAGGGTCCTGCTCCCCTTCAACCCGGTTGCCACCTGAGCCAATGACAATCCCGGATCTAACAACCACCGCCCCTACCGGCACCTCACCCAGCTCGCCGGCCTCCCTTGCTATTCCAAGTGCCAGCTCCATGAACTTGCTAACTGGGTGTCCGTCTGTGGCCGCCACATTGCTCACCATGCCCGCATTCTACAGGGCGCAACGCTTGATGGCTGGACCCAGCCAGGCTGTCCTGCGAGCGACACTGTGTTGCAGGACTGGAAGCGTCGTACCCACACTACCCAGCCGCCATCCTGACCTGGCACCACCCAGACTACTGGGGGGCCCAGGGGCCAACGCGCCGAAATGCCAGCTAACCCTGGTCCTGTTGTGTCGCTGCCTGCTCTTCTGCAAAGCGGCGTAAAACGTCCTGCCACGACTCCTGGCCCGTAGAATCGCCACTCTTGGTGGCGATCGCCCGGGCGAGCCTGCTTTTGGTCTTCTCTATCTCCCGCGTCCGCTTCCGTTCGGCTACGCTCGCAACGCTTCTGGCCGCCTCCGCAATCTGCGTCTCCACCGCCCTGATCCCGTCGACATCCGTAGCTGAACCAAGCTCCCGGCCGAGCCGGGAGGCCACATCTGCAGGCATGCCGGCAGATGCTGCCCGGAGCTGCGCCTCAGCGCGCTTCCGCACCACATCGATGCTGCGGCGCGCCGCATAGGCTGCGTTATCCTCTGCCCGCTGCTCCTGGGATAGCTTTTCGGCATAAGCCAGCAGGTCTGGGTACTGCCAGGCAACGCTGAACTTTCCGGATGAAATTTCTGACGTCATGGCCTCGATCCGCGCGGAAAGCTGCTCCCTGGCAGTTCCGTGGAGCCCCCCCATTATCTCCGACACCCGCTGCGCAACCTGGCCATGCGCACGCCGGACCCAGTTAGGAAGATGATGATGTGTCGGCATTGGGAGCAGCGACACACTCCCCATGTTCCGGCCCGCAGGCCCCGAAGACTGCAGCGGACGGAAATCACCGGGCCGGTCTGGTATACGGGAAGGTTGCACAGTCACTACTGGAGCACTAGTTACCATGGATCATAGAGCCGGAGAAACAAACGTAACACTCATTGATGCCCCTAATCGTAACTGACTTGCCGCCCGTTGCGCACGCCCCCCGAAAACAGATCGTCAGCAGAGACAGCACTTTCTACCCACCTACCTGGCCGACACTTTCACAGGTTCCTTGCGTGCACCGGCCGAACGCCCGCGCAGAGGTGGATCCGTGCTTCCGCGCTGGCTGCCGGTGCCAGTGCGGGTACGCCGGGCCGCACCCTTGTTGCTACGCTCTGACTCACTCCGCGCAAGCAGTGCCAGCTCAGCAAGCGCCATCTCGATCCCTTCTACCAGGACCGGCAGGTCTGCCATCGTCTCCTGGTCTGCAATGTACCCAAAATTGAGGTACCCACAGTAGCTGAAAATAGCGATCGATACGCGCTGGTCTTCATACAAAAACGCAATCGGAAAGGCTTCAACCAGCCTGGCCCCTTGCAGGTAAAGCGGAAACTGGGGACCGGGCACATTGGTGACGACAAGATTAAACCCAAGCTGCTTCAAATGTGTAAAAATGGCGTGATTGTGTTCCGATGCACAGATGACTCTGGATATGGCTATGGATACATATACCAACTCACCCTACTTAATGTTCTGGTAAAATTTAGAATCAAAGATAGTAACATTTACATACGATTTAGACTGCGGAACCTAAATTGCAAATCTTCGACATAACACCATTAGGTGGAGTAGTTATCGGGGGCGCAAAGAACGAAAGTTCTAATATTCTACAAGCCTCATTGATCGTTGAGGTTGTACTAGAATCACGAGGTCACCCAGTTCCAAAAATCGAAAATCCTTCATATCCGAAAGGAGTTACAGTAAATGCACGTAAAACTTCCATCGATGCAGGAGCAGGATACAACCAATGGCTCACTCCATGCTGGGTCATGCTTTTTAATACGACCAAAATACTTCCTCCGGGAGGCCTCGATGCTGCGAAGAATACATCTATCTGGTTCCGATA
>JAJZMA010000147.1 GCA_021850405.1 bacterium | reverse complement strand
GGGTGAGGAGGAGGGCAATCCTGTCGCCCCCCGCGTAGCGCCTGCGGGTTTTCCAGGGATGAGACATCCCCAGCCTCCTGACCCAGATAGGCTGAGCGTATCAGGCGTCGCAGCACCTTGGCATTTCTGGTTTTGGGCAGCTCTGGCACAATCTCGACCGCATGGGGTCGTAGCGGCTTTCCCAGCTGACTGGCTACCAGATCGCCGATGGACTCCCGCAGGGCCATGGTATCGGTGTGCCCTTGCGCAAGCACGGCAAAGACAGCCAGTGCTTCCCCGCTAAGTGCGTCAGGCACCCCTATGGCAGCTGCCTCGGCAACTGCTGGATGGGATACCACTACCGATTCCACTTCTGCCGGGCCGACCCGCTTGCCAGCCACCTTTATGGTGTCGTCGCTTCGTCCGCGGATGTACCAGAGGCCATCTGCATCTATCTCGGCCCAGTCGCCGTGTTGCCATATACCAGGCCACCGGCTCCAGTAGGTCTCCAGATAGCGTTCAGTGTCCTGCCAGAATCCATGTGTCATGCCCGGCCAGGGTCCACGCACGACCAGCTCTCCAACCTCCCCCACCACAGGGATACCAGAGTCATTGAAAACGGCTGCATCCATGCCGGCAACCGGACCGCTGAATGAGCAGGGGGCAAGCGGCGTAAGCAGGTTGCCCCCCAGAATCCCGCCGCTTACCTCTGTCCCACCGGAATAGTTGATGATGGGGCAGCGTCCAGCGCCAACCACATGCATGAACCAGTTCCATGGTTCAGGATTCCATGGCTCTCCGCTTGAGCCCAGGATCCGCAGGGCACCAAGGTCGTGCCTTGCGGGAAGGTCATCCCCATGGCGCATCAGGCTGCGGATAACGGTAGGCGCTATCCCGAGCGTGGTGACGGAATGCCTGCTGCATACATCCCACATGCGGTCTGGGCCGGGATAGTCTGGGACCCCATCAAAGAGGACCAGAGTCGCCCCATGGATAAGGACTCCACAGATGGCCCAGGGCCCCATCATCCAGCCGATGTCGGTGTACCAGAGAAAGCGCTCGTCCGGACGGGTGTCGAAGCAGTGCGCCATATCCTGCGCTGCCTTGAAGGGGAAACCAGCGTGTGAGTGGACGGTTGCTTTCGGTTTTCCCGTCGTTCCGCTGGTGTAGATCAGCATGAATGGCAGGCTGGCATCTGCGAGAAGTGGCTCAGCGGCTTCCTGTATGGCCGCCATCCCTTCCTGATAGCTGTGTTCGCCCTTGCCGGGGTCTATCTTTCCGGCCCCCTGCTGTACAACCAGCAGGGTGGCGAGTGAGGGCAGCGCCGCTGCCGCCTGCCGGGCGACTGCAAGGGCATCCACCCATTTGCCCCGGCGGGTAAAACCATCCACGGTGGCCAGTATCGTTGCTCCACAATCACTCAGGCGGGATTCAATGGCAGCTGCGCCATAGCCGCTAAAGAGTGGGCAGACAATGGCGCCGATCCGCGCACACGCCAGAAAGACAATTACTGTCTCAGGGATCATGGGCGTAAATAGCCCTATCCGGGTGCCTTCCTTGGCACCGAGCTTGAGCAGCAGGGATGCACAGTGGCTTACCTGCTGCCCCAACTCGGAATAGTTAAGACTCCTCCGGGTGCCGTCTTCGCCTTCGAATGAGATTGCTTCCTTGTAGGGCTGCCTGCGGGCATGCCGGTCTACTGCCAGATAGCTGAGATTGGTCTTTGCACCCCGCCAGAAATGTGGGAATGCAGGACCATCTGTCATGTCGAGAATTTCATCGGGTTTACGGGTCCAGTCGAAGCCGATGTCCTCTGCTGCTGCCTCCCAGAAGGTTTGTGGGTGCTTTCGGGAGAGCAGCTGGAGTGCAGCAAAATCCGTACAGTCCAGCGTCTGCATGAAGTGGAAGAGTTTGCTGTTCCGGGTCATTTCACTGGTAGGGGTCCATATGGGCGGACGGGTCATGGGGTGTCTCCTCCTGGCCCGTCTGGACGGCTCTACAGCAGGAAGAGCTGCTCTGCGGGCGATACTGTCTCTTGCGGCAGCTTACGCCTCTTGGGGGCCAGATGGTGTGCGGCCGCAGGGGCTGCAGGAGTGCTCCCGGGCAGGCTGGGGCCATGGGGCCTGGCCAGCAGTGCCTGACCCGGGATTCGCACTCCGGTTCTCATGCGGGCGTAGCTTGTCCATATTTCGCTCGCACCAGCACTACGTGCAGCAGCGGCCACCCGCTCGATACTGGATGCCAGGTCGGTTGCTCCGGGTATCAGCGGAGCGATTCCGACCCGGACGCAGACTCCAGTCTCTGCCAGGAGTGTGACTGTAGACAGCCGCTCGGCAGCAGTAGCACCAGCCGGCTCACTCCAGGCGAGAAGGCCCGTGCCCAGGGTTGGCAGCAGTATATTCACCACAGCGCCCGAAGCTGCTAGCAGGTCTGCATCCCTGGTCACAAGGGGGGACGACGTAAGCAGCTGGACGGGGATCTCATGGCGGCAGAGCAGGGCCAGAGCCTGCCTTACCAGCTGCAGGCTCTGCTCTGCACTGTTGTATGGCTCAATCGATGTGCCGATCCAGACGGTTGAAGTGCGCAGGTGATGAGCCTTTACCTCCTCCTGGAGAAGGGAGACGAGGTTGGCCTTTATGCCAACGGCGCCATCCTGCCGTGCACCTCTCCGTATGCCACTTACGCAGGGGCTCAGGGAGCGCCCACCGTCTGCACCGCGGATGGGCTGGAGGGCCCGCCGACAGGGCACTTCGACCAGGTCTGGCTTTCCCTTTGGGTATCCCATGGCCAAAGCCTAGAACATGCATTCGCCCTCCCACAATGACAAAACTGTGACAAAGTGGAAAAAAACACAATTTGTAGTGGGTCCAGGCTGGCACACCACAATCTGTAGGGCTGGAAAAACCACACAAAGGGGTATGCGGAGTTGTACCATGCAGATCTTGGTCCGATTTCTTAGGAGCCATTAGTGGAACTCGATGGAGCTGGGCGGGTGCGGTTGCAGCGATCTCCCCGTCGCGTGGTCGCCAGCAGGGAGTTGCTGGCAAGGGCTGCAGCGCTGAGGCGCTCCCGGGTTCTTTTCCGGGGACGGGCTGAGCAGCCCTACCCAGAGCGGCCCAGGGCGTACCTCTCCAATGAGGTGGATCCACGGGCGGTTACCAGCCTTGAGCTGGTCAGAGCCCTGGACGAGCTTGGAATAGGCTCTGAGTGGGTGGTAGCAGAGCAGCTTAGGGCTTACGCCAAGCTGCACCCTAAGGTGGCCGATTTTGGTCTTCCGGCAGGGCAGCGGCTTTCTGTCCCCAACCGGGCCTTCCGCAACCTCATAGTTGGCACCATTGCTGAACAGCTGGTCCTGAAGAGCTGCCTGGAGCCGCTCCGTGCCGAAGGATTCGAGATTGAGGACACCCGGCTGAAGGGAGATTTCACCGACTACATACTTACCCGCGGCAAGGAGCGGCTGCCAATAAACGTAAAGGTTGCGAGCACCCTGTATCGCAATGCTGCAGATGTCGGCCTGTCCCCGACCGACTGTATTCCCATCTCCACATACAAGGTGATTGGTGCATGTGAGAAAGAGCCCGATCTGATCTATGTAGATGTAGTGGACTACCAGCTGCGCTACCGTGTGGATGCATTTGCACAGATGCTTACCGGTGCCGAGGCGCTTGGGTGGGCGCTACTCTCCTGGTATGGTGGTCGCGGTTCCAAGAAAGCCCAGGATGAATTTGTCGCTGCGCTGTTCAAGAAACATGGTGGTGAGCTTATGGCTCTCACGCGTAATTCAGACATCCGGGTGGTTAGCGGCCAGCGGGTACGCCAGATTTTCAATGAGATGCCAGAGCGTTGCCCAGCATTTTCCTCCAAGGGAGGAGGAGGCCCCATGATGTCAGATCCTCCCGTCCATATATCCGTCGCCAGGGAAACTACGTCGTGGTCCAGTGTGGACAGGGTACTGAGGCAAAAGGGAATTGCAGGACTGCTCTCCATGATCCACAGGAAGAGGTCTGTCGAGGTGCGCAGGCCAGAGCTTTAGCTGAGGGCCCGGTTGCCTTCCTGTTTGCAGTTGCCGCTTCAGGAGGGATTTTTGTTTCGCTTGCAACGCATTTTTCCATACTGCTTCAGGGGGCGTTGCACACCGTTTGTCGGCAAGAACCGTTGGTGCGTGCGTCTGCTGGACTGGACGGCCCAGGGCGACTCCACTGTGTGGGGTGAGCTCGCCAGGCGGGCTGGCCACTCCAGAGCGGTTCGCATAGCCCAGCGGTGCCAACCAGCCTATCATTACCCCGGGCCGACGCGCGCCCGGACAATGGTAGGCATGGGCCCAGCGCAACGCTGCGGTGTAGGGGAGTTGCACATAGCAATTCCGCTGGTCTGTGGAACCATCACGCGTAGAGGGGTGGTTAATGCCCGATGGACGGGGTCTGCAAATCCGGTAGCCACCATACGACTCTGCAGTCTGCCACTGGTCGATGGCGCGTTTTCAGCGGCTCGCAGCGTCTTACATGCCTTCGGGCCCGGGGAACCCGATCCAGTGAAAGGCCAGTATCATTTAGGGATGACCAGTGCCACTGTTACCTCTGGGCCAAATCTCGTGATTGAGGGCAACAATGCCATGGTCCTGCCGAACATCCCAGCGGCCTCATTTCAGATGATCTACATTGACCCGCCATTCAATACGGGTCGGCAGCAGGTGCGGACAAGTTTGTCAACCACCAGATCCACCACTGGCGGCCGGCTGGGTTTCAAGGGTCAGCGCTATGAAACAGTCAAGCAGATGGTCACAGCGTATGATGATGTCTTTGATGATTACTGGTCATTCCTTGAACCTAGGCTGGAAGAATCCTGGCGACTCCTGACCGATAGCGGAACTTTATATCTACATTTGGACTACCGGGAATGTCATTACGCCAAGGTGCTCCTGGACTCTTTGTTTGGACGCCAGTGTTTTCTAAATGAAATCATATGGGCTTACGACTATGGCGCGAGGTCAAAGAAGAAATGGCCAACAAAGCATGACACGATTCTTGTTTACGTGAAGAGCCCGGACAGCTAT
>JAJZMA010000212.1 GCA_021850405.1 bacterium | reverse complement strand
ATGAGCGCGCTACCCCGCCGTCCAAGGGTGATACAGCCTGGCCGCGCCTTTCTCACATGCAGGCGGTGAAGATCCATCGCAGTGGCCCATCTGGAGGTGCGTTCCAGGTTCTTGGGCGCGATCATGTGACCAAACCGTCCCAGATGCACATTGCCGGTGGCGTTCATCCGGTAGACAACAACGCCACCCACAAGCAGACCGCACAGAAGAACAAGAACCGCCCAGAACACTATTACATTTATCGGCCCATATGCTCCTACCAGATGCCACCACACGATGCCGTGATCGCGATGGTAATTGCCAAAGATAAAGGAGGGTGTGAGCGCTTCCAGGGGACTGGCAGTGGGGTTGCCGCCTGCCAGCTTGGCTGCGACGGTGAGTAAAAACCATGGCACCAGCCAGATGGCCAGGATCACTCCAAAAAGCTTTGCATCCTGCTTTGCTGTACTAACCTTGGGGGCACTTTGCATAACTAATGAGATCGTAAACCCTGGCAGGCCCAAACGGATAGACTGGGTCGTGACGTTTTGGTGACATGTTCCGCCCCTGGGGCCCCAGGGGGCAATGGTGCTGGGGCCCCAAGGCAGCATGATCTGAGGATTGTAAGGAGAATTGGTGCGCAAGACCGTAGAGATCCTGCTGACAGGCGGCTCCTGTGCAGGCAAGACCACCGCTCTTCCCCTGGTATCGCGCTCCTTGCGGGAACATGGCCTTGCGGTCCTGACTGCGCCTGAGGCGGTCACGCTGCTGGTCTCTGCTGGCATTCCAGATATTGGCGGAGTGTCGAGAACGAGAGGCCCCGCGTGTGTTTTCCAGCGGGAAGTGCTGGCTACCCAGACATCGCTGCGCGAAAGCTTCCGGCGACTTGCCACGCTCTTCCCTGAAGAAGAGGTGGTGGTACTTCTCTACGACCGGGGCGAGCTGGATGGGCTTGCCTACCATCCCCATGACTGCCTGGCGGCAGCGCTGGCCGAGACTGGACGAAGCATCGAGGATGTGATCAGGAGCTACGATGCCATCATGCATCTGGTAACTGCAGCAGATGGTGCCCAGAACGCATTCTCATCCACTAACCCGGCTCGCTGGGACACTGCAGAGGAGGCCATTGCCTACGATCATGTCCTGCAGCAGATCTATGGAAACCACCCAGGGCACACCGTCATCGACAACTCCACCGATTTCATAGGCAAGATGGAGCGGCTGGTGCATGCCACCATTGAGGCTGTCGAGCAATCCAGCAGCCATTAGCCATCAGGCTCCCTGACTACAGGGAAAGCTCCCTGCCATGGGCGGGGCGGCGAGCCGCCACCATCTGCGCGCCCAGCAGTATGGGAAGCTCGGTTATCCGGTTGGCCCGGATCAGGGCCCCGGACCGTGGGACCGTCTCCCGTCGCTCATAGGCCCATACATCTGCATCAATCCACACTGCACGCATGCCACAGGCAAGCGCAGGGTTTATGTCTGAGGGGAGACTGTTGCCCACTGACCAGCAGTCAGCAGGGGCGACCCCGGCCTTCTGGGCGATGCGTGAAAACAGCTCGGGAGATTTCTCCTTTACAATCCGTAGCTCGGCAAAGTGCAACGCGAGACCGCTGTCCACGATCCGTGGCGCCTGCACCCCATAGTCGCCCTTGGTAAGCAGCACCAGGTGATGTCCCTGACGGCGCAGCCGGGTGAGGGCTGCCTCAACACCAGGAAGCAGTGGCAGCGGCTTTGAGAAGACTGAACGCGCAAGCGCCTCCACCCTGTCTGCCAGGGCAGGGTCTACGGCAAACCCCGCTTCTTCCATGAGTTGCACTGCTGCAGTTCTTGCTGCCAGTGGAAACTGCCTACGGGAAAGATGCATGGTCGCTGTCAACGAAACATCCAGCTGCACGTGCCGCTTCCGCCACTCCTCGCCTGAAAGTCCAGCCTGGGCAACCAGCGCCTGACATTCATCCAGTACCTGGGTGTAGGACGGGGCGGTATACCAGAGGGTGTCATCCGCATCAAAGATGATGACCTGCCTTCTTGGCTTCCCCCCCACTTCATGGGCTGCACGTGCTGCTGCCATCTGCCTCCCCTTCATCCGGGTCACTAGGGCAAGTCTCTCATGCCCCGGAAGCCCCTGGTGTCTCATTTCGGTGAAAATCCTACTGGAAACGGGACCGGTATCGCTGTGCCATCGGCTGGCACGGGTATGACTGCCGTCTCCCCATTCGAATAAGTGCGCAGCCATGCCTGCTGCTGCAGGCTATAGCTATCGTCTGAGGTAAAGCTGGTCTTCCCAATAGTAAAGGCACAGGTGGCAGAGACCGCTGAACCTGACACTGTCATCACACATCGCCCGGTCTCCACCACCCCTCCCACTGTTTCATTCATGGCTCCAACAGTCTGCGGGCCCTCGTAGTCAAGAGCCAGGGCAGGCAGATTTCCCCCCCCATAATCATAGACAGCGCTCCCGGCCGCAGCTGGAGGCAGCACCATGCTGCCCACATGGACAATGCCGTTCTCCTCGTAAACTGCAGGAGTGAGCGACGCAACCACGAGCACCGCACCAGCGAGCGCCAGTGCTACACCGAGGAGTGCCAGATAGTTGGGCAAGTCGTTACGGAAGCGACGGTACAGAGGCGACATCCGGTAATCCCTGCGCACGACGCGCAGGTCGCCTATGGGCAGCGGTATATGCTGGGGGTGCCGGTCCACCAGTGGCCGCCCGCTACTCCTGGGAGGCTGAGATGGAGGCTGCATCGTCTCCTCTACGAATCCTTGGCAACAAGGCTGACCGCAGTGATCATCCCCTCCTGCGGGTCTATCGTCATGGTGAGCACCATGCGGCGGCGCGGAGTCGGGATCAGGTCACCGCCAGCGCTCTCCCTCACTGACTGGTCAGTAAACTCTATCTGGGCAGAGATTGGCACCCTGGGATCCAGCAGATTGCCTTCCACCCGCATCTCTCCGTAGTCACCAAAGTTGGGCCGCATGGCATCGCCGGTCTCAAGGAAAGGTTCAACGCTTGACACCAGTGTTGCTGCCAGACTGGGTACCACGTACTCATGAAAGTCAGTCTCGTGCCCCGCAATCAGGCGCCCGAGATCAAATATGAAACGCTCGGCAACCGTACGCACGTCCTCCAGCCGCTGCTCACGCAGATCGTCAGCACTCGGACGATCATCGCCTGCAGCCTGCTTTTTCTTGAAAACCTGTGACATTGCTTAACCTCTGCCTTCTGCTAAACCCGCGCCCTTCTCGGGGCATTGACAACCACCTCGGTTAGCTCCCGGTAGGCATCCCTCAGTGTAGCTGAGACCTTTTCGACCGGAACACCTTCCATGCCCGCCAGCCTTACCTGATCCGCTTCATCCGGGATCTCCACAATTGCGACTACCTGCTCAGCAATGTGGGAGAGGTACTGCTGGGTGCGCACATGATTCCGGTTCGCCTTCTGGTTGGGCACTATATAGGGCACGACTGTGGGTGGAAGATTGGGCACTTCCAGATAGTCCAGAACGCCGTTGAAATCCTGGATTGCCGACGTGGTGGGAAGCACAAGTACGTCCGCCTGCTCAAGCCAGTATGCTGCAGCAGCCGCTTCGGGCCCCCCCAGGGGATCAGGAAGCCGGTTGGTCATATCCACGACAATAAAGGTGTACCTGCGCTTCAGGTACTCAGCTATCCGCTGCACGTCGGTCTTGGAGTATTCGGTAGTCTCCCTGGCCTCGGGGTAGCATGCCAGTGCTGGTGTCTGGGCATGTACCGGGTCGGGTGGTTCCCGGTTGGCAGTAAGCGCTGCAACCACATCACGCACTGTTCCTGCGCGCGGAGGCAGGTTCATCTGGCCCCAGGCATCCGGATTGGCTATGTTGGCATCGAGTATTGCAGCCTGGTGGCCAACCGAATCGAGCACAGTGCCCGCCACAATGGCAACCGCGGCTGCATAGCTGGTTTTGCCAACCCCACCCTTTCTGGAGCCCATGACTACAACAGTCGGTCCGCGCTGCAGCATCCGCTGGGCAAGTTCCCGGTTTGGGGTGGGATTGAAATTGCGCCTCTTTCCCTTGAGAGGCCACCCAGGGAGCTTGACCTTCGAACTGCCGCTGGAGGCGCCTGCTGCCCGGATAGGTGGCGCTGCAGCAGTCTGGCCGCCTCGCCCGTAGGGAGCCCCGGCTGAGCCACCATTGGCACCCCCGCCGTATGAGGGAGATGACGAAAACGCAGGTGGGGCTGGCGGTGCCACCCTGGTGAGTGCTCCCATGATCAGATCAAACGGATGGGGCGACGCAGGCTCAGCTGGTTCCCTTCCCGGAGCACCCGCCATCCATGGCTGCTGCCCCATGGGGGGGGGCGGCGCAAAGGTCGGCCCCGATGGTGCCGATGGAGCAGGATACGGCTGCATACTGCCAGCGCGGGGCGAATATGGGGCAGGGGGAGGTGAGGGCTCCTCATCTTCAAAGTCCAGCGGGAAATCGCTGCTGAGCGCAGCCATCCGGAGCGCTTCGCCCCGGTCAAAAAGCGGAGACGGGCCGTCCGAGAAATCCTGCATTACAGCGGTCGCAAAATCCAGGACAGATCGGGCGACAAAGGTATGTACGCTGTCACCACTGTAGCGGCTCCCTGCTTCCGCAGAGGGCAAGCCAACATAAAACTCACCATCCAGCCCGCCGAGCCAGTCTTCAAGACCGGGCTCGTCCGCACAGAGATAGACCGGAATGGCATCGGCCGGAATGGTGGCTGCCCACCATGCATCGATCTCGGCCTGACCAGATTCGCTCGCGAAAAAGTCCAGGCCCCGCACCGGGGCGGCCACAAAGATAGCGCCCTGGCTGGATTCTGGCAGCCGCACATCTTCCAGAAGGCGCGCCAGTCCCTCTGCGTCGTCCCCATCGGCAAGGAGGACCACAAACGCGCGCCGCTGGCTGTTATCCGGCAAGGTTGGTAGCCTCCACTATATTGCCGCAGCAGCCGGTAGTGGCTGCCTCATGGACCCTGGCCATCCCTATGCCCAGAATGCAGATGCCCAATACCAGAAACAGTACACCACGCGACCATCTCCTATACGTAAGCACTGTGGTCGTCGCCG
>JAJZMA010000246.1 GCA_021850405.1 bacterium | reverse complement strand
CCGCAACGAGTTGCGGAAATCCATCAGTTTCCTTGCAGCAGGTACTCCTATCGCACCCTCGATGAACCGCTTGTCGTCCAGACCGTAGTGCTCCGCGGCAGCGATTGCCCTGGCTGCCAGTTCGAGTGTCCGGGGAGAGCACCATGCGTGATCCTGGACCTTGACAAAATCACTTGGCTCCTCATCCCAGACGCGGTCGCCATAGGACCATACAAAGCCGCTGCACAGCGTAAGAGCTCTCATGTACCGCTCATTCCACTCCGCTTGCAGAGTGTCCTGCAGGCTTCGATCCAGCGTCAGGCTGGACTTCTGGCCGTTCTTCCAGTAGGTTGTGGCGTCCTCCTTGGGCCCGGTAAAGATATGGAGGAACCGGTTGGACATAGGTGTCAGCAGCTCATTGGTAGTCGCTGAGTCGCCAAAGTTGCACATGCCAACCACCGGGGTGTTGTTTATGTAATAGGATCCACCAACACCATCGTCAAACTCACGGTCCAGCACCAGACCCAGACCGCCTGCCTGCACGAGCTTGGCGGCATTGGTTAGGTCGTCCAGTACCAGTACGCCATTCTTGGCCTTGGAGAGGTTGTAGAAGAACAGGTCGGGCGCCTTGATGGTGTACATCCTGCCGCCGCGGGTCTTTACCGGCCTCGGTATTCCGGTAAGGTCCTCAGGAGAGACCCGGGAGAGATCCTTCTTCCACGGAACGCGCCCCATGGCCTTGATGGCCTTCATCGTTCCCTGCGTCTTGCCACAGCCTGGAGGGCCCCAGATGAGCACATTGATGCCCTGGACCCTGCCTGGTGCGGTATGGGTGTCATTCTTCTTGTCGGTATGGTGCAGCCAGGCCATGAATGCACTGGTGATGTTCTTGCGGCCGGCGGCTTTCAGCTGCTCTTCAGCCTCAACGTCGTTGAAGCCGGGGGCCGTCATAAGGGCAAATACCATGTCCGCTACAGTTGGGATCTTCTTTGGGGTGGGTGTCATGGCTTCCGGCACTGTACTCTCCTTCACCAGTTGGGTGCATATCAGACACTGTCTGTGGATTGTGATTCTTCCACAAACGATAGGCAAATTGGAACCCCCCCGCGACTTGTTCGTCATCAGAACCATGCAAATCGGGCATATGTTGCGTCCTTAAACGTGGCGTGTGACGCGTATGGAGGCTATGGTCTGTGTCGGGAGGGCAAGGCTGGCGGGCTAGCTGGGTGGTTCCACGCTGTGGGGAGGGGAAAGGAGAGAGAACCCCTGGCATCGGTCGCCGGCCTGGTGTCGCTGAGCGGTTAAAAAGCCTGCGGATGGGCCCGCGCAATCCTAGACCTGGGCATATCCAAGCCTTGCGTAGTCGGCGATCATGCGGCTTGCACAGAATCTTGGGATGAGGGTGAGCATCGAGCGCTTGACCATCTCCATCCAGCGGCTGGGTACTCCGCTTGCATCCCTATCGTAAAACAGGGGAATTACTTGACGTTCAAATGTGTCGTACAGGAACTGTGCATCCCGCTCATCCTGCACTTGCTGGTCGTAGGTAATGTCGGCTCCAAGGGACCAGCCGTTTGTACCATCGAATCCTTCGCACCACCAGCCATCGAGGATGCTGATGTTCAGCCCTCCATTCATTACTACTTTCATGCCGGACGTTCCGCTTGCCTCCAGCGGCGGCCTGGGCACGTTTATCCAGGCATCGCATCCAGATACCAGATGGGATGCAATTGCCAGGTCGTAGTCATCCAGGAATGCGAGCTGCCGGCCGATCAGCTCATCGCCTTTCAGCCCGAACAGGTTCTGGACACCTTTCTTCCCGTCATCGTCCTGCGGGTGTGCCTTTCCGGATACCAGAAGTTGCATGCCCTGGTCCAGCAGGTGCACGAACCGGTCCGGATCACTCACCAGGAGCTGTATGCGCTTGTAGGCAGCCATTCTCCGTGCGAACCCTACAGTCAGTTTGTCCGACTGAAAGCCAGTCAGTGCCTGGCTGACTCTTGCTTTTCCCTCATTGCGGGAGAGGCGGTCTGTAACAATCTTGTGGCGCAGTTTTTCAAACATCTCTGTGCGTAGTTGCTGGCGAGCCTCCCATAGCGCGGCATTGGGAATATCCTGCAGCGGAGCCCATGTCTCTGGATCTGCCGCCCTTTGCTCCCAGCCCTGCGCGAGATGCTGGTCCATAAGCTGGCGCATGGGTAGCGCCATCCACGTTGGCAAATGGACGCCATTGGTCACATGACCAATCGGCACGTCCTCTACGGAGGAATCGGGAAACAGTGGATGCCACATCTCCCTCGCGACCTGGCCATGCCGCTCGCTGACAGCATTGGAAAGGTGCGCTACCCGTATGCCAAGCGGTGTCATGACAAACGGCTCGTGCTCCATGTCTGGATTTGTCCGCCCCATCTGCAGGAAGTTGCTGATGTCGATCCCAAGGGTGGCCGGGTAGTCACCCAGCACCTCAGCAATTTCATCAGTCGAATAGCCCTCGTTGCCCGCTGCCACAGGGGTGTGGGTGGTAAAAACAACCCGGTTTCTGATGCGGGAGAGTGCGCTCTCCAGCGATTCGCCTTCACCGCGCAGACCCTGTGCAAGCTCCAGCGGAGCCAGCGCTGCGTGTCCTTCATTCAGGTGCAGGATTGATGGCTCCAGTCCCATCACTCGCAGTGCACGGACAGCCCCCACACCAAGGAGTGCGTACTGGGCAAGGCGCACCGCCTTGTCACCAACATAAAGCTGGCTTGTGACCCATCTATCCTGGAGTGAGTTTTCTGGCCGCTGCGCGTCCAGCAGGAAGAGCGGAACCCGCCCTACATCCACACGCCAGATCTGCACAACTACGTCACGGCCACGAAGCGGCACCGATACGGTGATTGGACTGCCTTCCGGATCAGTTACGAGGACTGCCGGTGTGCGCTCAGGATCCAGGGGAACCCAATATTCGTGTTGCCAGCCGCTCTTGTCCATCCGCTGGTGAAAATAGCCCTCGCGATAGAGCAGGCCGACCCCAACCACTGGGAAACGGGCGTCCGACGAGGCCTTCAGGATGTCACCAGCCAGGACACCCAGACCGCCAGCATAGATCTGCATGGACGAGTGGATTGCAAACTCCGCACAGAGGAATGCAATCGGGTGGGAGGGTGTTGCGTCTCCTATCGGTACTGCATCCTCCTCCCGGTGGTGTTCAAGCTGGGATAGGAGCGCATGCGCATCTGCCACCAGCTGCTCGTTACGCGCTGCAGCCCCCAGCTTGTCGCCGCTCACATCATGCAGCAGTCTTACCGGATTCTCACCGCATGCGAGCCACCTCTCAGGATCTACCGAGGCAAAGAGCCGTCGGCCCGTTCGCGACCAGCTCCAGGCGTAGTTGTAGGCGATGTATGCGAGCGGCTCCAGGTCACGTGGCAGCCTGGCGGCCAGGCTTGCAACCTGTCGCTGGATGGAGAGCAGCCCGTTGTTCTGGTGAAATTGCTGGGTAGTGCTGGGAGTGAGCGTCATCTCGTCTGTGGTCATATGACCCTGCAGATGGTGCGCTGCCCCTGTGTGTACTCGGCCATGCTATCTTTCTTCCTTCTTCAGGTTTTGCCATGCAGCGAGGGGGGAACCCGCCGCTTTTACAAGATCTGCACAGTTTAGCCTGTAATCTGTTCCGGAGAACACAGCAGTACCGGCGACCAGAACATCCGCTCCAGCTGTGGCGCATCCTTTCGCGGTTGTCACGTTGACTCCGCCATCAACTTCCAGCTCTACTTTCAGCTGTTGCGCCAGGATCTCCCTGCGCAGGCGTGTGACTTTGGAAAGGGTTTGCGGGATGAGTTGTTGTCCACCAAAGCCTGGGTCAATTGTCATGACCAGTGCCAGATCACAGTCTGGCAGCACCTCAAAGAGCATGTCGGGAGGGGTTGCGGGGTTTATTGCCGCGCCAGCCGAGCAGCCGAGCTTGTGGATCTCATCCAGGGTACGATGCAGCTGGCTGCATGCCTCCTGGTGGACGATGATTGATTCGGCACCTGCATCCTTGAAGCGTTTGAGATGGCGGTCTGGATTATCAATCATGAGATGTACTTCGATGGGCCATGAGGAGCATTTTTTTATGGCAGCTACTGCGTCGGTTCCAAACGCAAAATTGGGAACAAAGCTGCCATCCATGACATCCACGTGCAGCCGGTCAATCGGTGCGCCCTCAAGCATGGCGATTGCGCTGGCCAGTGCGCCAGCATCAGCACCGAGCAGACTCGGGGCAATCACAACTGTTTCTGCTCCTGGGCCAGACAGCTGGCTGCGAGCCTGGTCATCGTTCATCTGTCATCTTTCCTGAACAATGCGCACAGCCGCAATGATGTGCCCTGAAAGGAGCGGCATTGGGTTTGTACTGGTCCTTATTGCAGTAGGATCAGGTTAACCTAGGGTTGCTCCGCTACGTCCAGCTGGCTGCTGTGCTCCTTGTCTTCCAGCAGACTGCTGGCGAACCCCTGCTCGAGGCGCACTGGTGGCGGTCCGACGGGGCGAAGGTGCGGGCGAACGGCGTTGCGGAGCAGGCCGTTCAGGGGCAGAAGGAGACTGACGTTCCACGGTCGGGACGGATGTTCCACTTACATTTATGTTTATTGTCGGTCCATTTGCACCCTGGCCATCAGCCTGCTCGCGCTCTCTGGTGACCGGGTGTCCCATCCAGCCCTGCTTGGCCTCAACCAGCGCTTCATGCCGGTCCACTGCCCTCTGGTACATCCGCTCCAAGGGGGGGAGGAGGAGAAACATCCCCACCGGCATCAGGAACATGGTACCCATCGATGCAAAAAATGCTCCAGTCAGGACAAATGCCATGATGGGCCAGAAAGCGTGCGCTGTTGCCCATTTGTCCAGCAGCCAATGTACACGAGATTTCATAGTTGTCGGCAGACTCCTTTGAGAATAGCTTTTGAATGCTTGACCGAGCGTACAACGGGTTCACGGACAGTGGAGGGACAGTGAGGCTACCACTGTCGTGTTTCAGTGAAAATGTCGGTCTAACTGTTCAGTGAAAGTGTCGGTAAGGAGGATCCGACATGACACCAGGTGCACAAGATCGGTTTAATATC
>JAJZMA010000219.1 GCA_021850405.1 bacterium | reverse complement strand
TGCGGCCCAGTCCCACAATCCCAAGTTGCATCGCTTTACTGGTTGCCACTTTGTACCTCCTTGTATTTCCTGGTTGTGTGTTATGTGTGCTGTTGTGGTTGCTGCACAGCCGTCTGCTTGCGGGCTTGCCTCTCCATGTCCCGCATGGATGAACTGCAGTTATGCTGCTGTCTGTATGTCAGTGTCAGGTAGCCGCAGCCGTCCATGGCATGCTCCATGATGGGTATCCCCGTACCACTTCTGCCTCCCCGCTGGGACCCCAGGAGCCCCGGGCGTACGGCAGAACTGGTGGGGGTTCGTCCAGAAGGGGCTGTAGAATGCGCCATGTTTCCTCGACACTGTCTTCCCTGGTAAAGAGGGATGTGTCGCCGATAAGGGCATCGTGCAGGAGCCTCTGGTAGGGCTCTGGTGGGCGTCCAAGTTCCTGCGCGAATGACATGTCCATGTGCACACCGCGGGTGGAACTACCGTCGGCACCCTTGGACAGCAGCTGCATCCTGAGGCCCGGTTCCGGGTCGATCCGGAATATGATCTGGTTCTGGTCCACGTGACGCTTCTCTTCCAGGAAGCCCAGTCTCGGCGGCCGCTTCATTACCAGCCGTACTTCGGTCACGGTCTCTGGCATGGCCTTGCCAGCACGGATAAAGAAGGGGACCCCCGCCCAGCGCCAGTTGTCAACCTCCAGTTTCATCGCTACATAGGTCTCGGTGGTAGAGCCAGGCTTGACTCCTGAAATGGCCAGGTAGCCCTCATACTGTCCTCGCAGGCACTTATTGGCGTCCACTTCAGGCATGGAGCGGAACACATCGACCTTGCGGTCCCCGAGCCCCTGTGGGCCAGCCATGCTGGGCGGTTCCATAGCCACCAGCGCCAGCACCTGCATCAGATGGTTCTGGACTACGTCCCGCATTGCTCCGACCGGATCATAGAAGGCTCCACGATCCTCCACACCAAATGATTCAGCCATGGTTATCTGTACTGCTGCGATGTGATCGCGGTTCCAGACCGGCTCGAGTAGTGTGTTGGCAAACCGCAGGAAATAAAGATCCATCACAGGCTGCTTGCCCAGGAAATGGTCAATCCGCAGGATCTGCTCCTCTTTGAGCACAGAGTGCAGCTCGTTGTTCAGGTCCCTGGCGGATGCTGCGTCGTGGCCAAACGGCTTTTCCACGAGTACCTTTGCGTCTTTTGTAAGGCCAGCCTGTCCCAGCTCCCTGACAACTGTCGCAAACAGGCTCGGCGGGATCTCCAGATAGAACACCGGCCGCTTGCAGCCTTTCATCCTCTTTCCCAGTTCAGTGTAGGTGGATGCATCCTTGAAATCACCCTTGAGATAGGACATGCGCTCAGCGAGTCGCTTGAAGGTGGCTGGATCTGCCTTGGGTCCTATTGAGGTCGTCATGACGTCTTCCAGCTGCTTTTTATCCCAGTCGTCGACGGCAACTCCTATGATGGGACAGTCCAGTCGCTTCTCCGCCTCAAGCAGGTAGAGTGAGCGAAACGTCATCTTGCGGGCAAGGTCTCCTGTGATACCGAAAATTACAAGTACGTCGGCATTGCCTGATTCATGATCCTTTGTCATCTAAGACGAACTCCCCATTTAGTGGTCTGCTTTTGGCCAGGCTGCAGGATAATCAATCCATCTTTTGTGCGGAATGCATTGGGAGGGCACGTCATTGGCTCGACTGCAAGCGCAGTGCGGCTGTGTGCAGCAGATAGAGAGTCTCCCGAATACAGCTGGACAACTGTGTAGTGCTGGTCCACCCAGAGCTGCACCTGTCGGCCGTCGCTGCCTGTAAGACGTGCCCATGCTCTGCCATCTGTGCCCCGGGTGAGGTCGGTAAACGGGTCATCGAGGACCACACCAGCAAGAGCGGTCCGGCGCCTGAAATCGTACGGTGTTCCAGCAACGGGCTCTTCTCCCGAAGGAAGCGCCCTTACCGGGTCGGTCCGTATCCGCGTGACCGCATCCAGCTCCAGCCAGGCGCCATCGATGCTGCCAGTCCCCGCCGACAGGTATGGGTGCTGACCGGTGCCGTATGGGCAGGCCCTGGTGCCGTCATTGGTCGCTGTGGTGGTGACGGTAAGCCCCTCCTCTCCAAGGCGGTAGTCAATCTCCACAGTGAGCAGGAAGGGGTAACCCGGGCTGGGGTAGAGCGTAGTAGTCATTGTTACCGAGGCATCGTCTACCCTATGTCCTTGCCATGGGACCCATCGCAGCAGGCCATGTATCGCGTTGCTGCGCGCTGGCTCGGTAAGGGGGAACTGGTAGGTGATGCCGTCAAAGTCGTAGGCGCCGTCCTCAATCCGGTTGGGCCATGGGATGAGCGGTGCCCCATGCGCGCCATCCGCCAGGTTGTCCGCAGGGTAGGACTCAAGTACGGCCCTGCCGCAATCCGTATACTCCCTGATGCCGCCGCCCACCTCAACGACGGTTGCATGCTGATCCGAAAATTGCAGGTGGAACTGCTGCCCTGAAGCGTACCTGCGGTGCCCTGGAATTGCTGTTTGAACCATTTAGGCTGGTTAGCTCGCTTTGAGCCGGAAACTGGGGATCATAGCCCTCCTATTATGTCCGCCTGGACCTACTCCGGGATTTCCACCAGTTGGCCAGGGGCCGCTTCCTGAAGGGTGGGGGAGGCAGGGAGAGGACTAGCAACCCAGGTGGGGTGGCCCTTTGAACTCACTCCTTCTTTCCAGCAAGTACCTGCCTGCCTTCTTCCCAGCGTTGCCTGGTGGCAGGTGCGCTGCTGCATCCTGGGTTGTGTACCCCGTGGAGACGCTATGAGCAGGTGCCCTGGTGGCTGCGTTACGCTGGGCAGTGGTCTGGACAGTCGGCTGTCATGTTTCAGGAAGACTGGCAGGAGAGGCGCTCTGGATCGTATGGGTCGCAGAATCGGCTTTTTTGTGGGGATGCAGGGGTTGTAGGGCCTGGTAATGCCAGGGTTGATGTTTTTACGAGGTAAGCAAGGTGGCACGAGTCAAGGTTGCAAAGCCGGTGGTTGAGCTGGACGGAGATGAGATGACCCGTGTCATCTGGGGCATGATCAAGGAGCAGCTTATCCTGCCGCACCTTGATATTGAGCTGGACTATTACGATCTTTCCATCGAGAACCGTGATGTAACAGCTGACCAGGTCACTGTGGATGCTGCCCATGCCATCCAGAAGCACGGTGTTGGCGTGAAGTGCGCGACGATAACCCCCGACGAGGCCCGGGTTGCTGAGTTTGGTCTAAAGAAGATGTGGAAATCCCCCAATGGGACGATTCGCAATATTCTGGGCGGAGTTATATTTCGCGAGCCTATAGTGATTAGCAACATTCCCAGGCTGGTCCCAGGGTGGACCAAGCCGATTGTGATTGGTCGTCATGCACATGGTGATCAGTACCGGGCAACAGACTTTGTGGTACCAGGTGCTGGTACCGTCACCATTACGTACACGCCAGACAACGGCGAAGAGCCACTTCAGATGGAAGTAGCGCGTTTTGAGGGCGGAGGAGTTGCACTTGGAATGTACAACTACGATTCCTCCATCCGGGACTTTGCACGTGCTTCGCTCAGCTATGGCCTCCACCGTAACTACCCAGTTTATCTGTCGACCAAGAACACAATTCTGAAAGCCTATGATGGGCGCTTCAAGGATCTCTTCCAGGAGGTTTACGAGACTGAGTTCAGGGACCGTTTCCAGGCGGCAGGGCTAACCTATGAGCATCGGCTTATAGATGACATGGTTGCTGCCGCACTGAAGTGGGAGGGCGGTTATGTCTGGGCTTGCAAGAACTATGACGGAGACGTGCAGTCTGATACTGTAGCTCAGGGCTATGGATCACTTGGGCTGATGACCAGTGTTCTCCTCACTCCAGACGGCAAGACGATGGAGGCAGAAGCCGCCCATGGAACAGTAACCCGTCACTTCCGCCAGCATCAGAAGGGGCTCCCTACATCCACCAATCCGATCGCCTCAATCTTTGCGTGGACCAGGGGGCTTGCCCACAGGGGCGAGCTGGATGCCACACCTGAGGTAGTCCGGTTTGCGACGACCCTTGAGGAGGTTTGCATTGCAACGGTTGAGGCTGGCTCGATGACCAAGGACCTGGCTTTGTTGACAGGCCCTGACGAGAAATGGCTCACTACCGAGCAGTTCATTGGAGAACTGGCTGGGGCGCTGGAGAGCAGGCTGGCTTAATTCCTGCAGGAGCAGGAACGACTACTGTCTTCCGGTAGATGGCATTTTCCATGCAGCTATAGGGGGTAACCCGGCTATAGGCCCCCAGGCCAGGAGTGATTGAGGAATGCCTTGATGGGTAGGCTAAGGATGTCTGGAGGCCGATGAGGCAGGCAATTCTGCCCTTCAGGCAGATGGGAAAAGGGTTTAGGAAATGGCAGGTTCATATTCAGGGTCGCGCACACCAGTGCTGTACCTTAGCCATGGGGCACCGACGCTTGCCGATGACCCCATCTGGACACAGCAGCTTGCCAGATGGGCAGCGGAAATGGAGCGTCCAGAGGCAATCCTCATCGTGTCAGCGCACTGGGAACAGGCCCCAATAACGGTCTCAGCTACCACACCAGTGCCACTGGTCTACGATTTCTGGGGTTTCCCGCGTGAGTACTACCAGGTGCAATATGCGCCTCCTGGTGCACCGGAGCTTGCCGGTAAGGTCATAGCCCTGCTCTCCGATCCAGGACGGGAGGTGCGTCAGGATCAGGCCAGAGGACTGGATCATGGCGCTTATGTGCCTCTGGTGGAGATGTACCCGAAGGCAGATGTCCCCGTGCTGCAAATATCAATGCCAGGCCTGGACCCGGAGCTGCTCATCGACATGGGCAAACGGCTGTCGCCCCTTCGGGATGAGGGTGTGCTGATAATTGGCAGCGGCTTCTTTACCCACAACCTGCATGCGCTGCGAGAAGCCCCTGAACCCGACTCTGCACCGCCATCCTGGTCGGTGGAATTTGACGAGTGGGGGAGAGAGGTGTTTGAGAGTATGGACATTGATAGCCTAATCAACTTTCAGTCCCGCGCACCGGCCAGCCATCTTGCTCACCCTCGCACCGAGCATT
>JAJZMA010000132.1 GCA_021850405.1 bacterium | reverse complement strand
GCCCGATGCTAAAAACCGTTTCTGAACTTGCTACAGAGAGGACCAACAGCCTTTCACAGGCAGCCTGAGGGCAGCCTGATCAGGAATGCTGGCAGGCCAGCCGGACAAACCTTGCATTTTGACGATACTGCTCAAGGTCCCGGGAATCGAGATAACTCATGGAGCTCAGGAGTCCAGCATGGAACCGCTGCACAACATCCCTGACAGCTCCCTTGTATGGAACCAGCGTCTCGGATCCCTCGACGTAATCCGGCCGACTGCTGCGGGCCTCCTGCTGAACGGAGAAGGAGGCAGCTCCGCGCAGGATCTTGTACTTCTTCCCCTCCACCATCAGCACACGCCCCGGAGATTCCCTGGTCCCGGCAAAGGCAGAACCCACCATAACCAGGTCGGCCCCCAGCGCCAGCAACTTGCACATGTCAGCTGGCGTACGGACGCCACTATCACCAATGATGAGTGCCCGCTTCCTTACTGCAGCACATTCATAAACTGCGTATGGCGTTGGAACAAAGACTCCAGTCTCGGTCCTTGTCTCACAGACCGCCCCTCCTGCTATCCCAACCCGTATGGCATCGGCGCCGTGCTCTTCCAGCCAGGAGAACGCCTCTGCAGATGCCACGTTACCCGCAATAAGAAACAGGTCGCTGGCCTGCTCCCGCATCCATTTCAGGGCCACCGCAACCTGCACATGGGCTCCATTGGCTGTATCCAGGCAGAAGATCCTGCACCCAGCCTCCAGCAGGCGCACAAACCGTTCCTGAAAGTCTCCAGTCACGCCGACTGCTGCTCCGGTCGCACCAGCTGCCCGATAATCCTCAATCTGTCTTTCGATAGGCAAGAAGCGGTGCAACAGTCCAAGAGCTCCCTCTACCGCAAGGCTGGCACACATCTCGCTTCCACATACATCCGGCATGGGAGAAGCCACCAGCGGAACCCTTAGCTCCATGCCTCCCACCCGAACCGAGGCATTCGCATCAGACCTATGAAGGAGAGTAGACTGCTGGCGCGGAACTATGCTGATATCGTCGAAATCAAACACCTGTGGAAAGGCGCTAAACCTCTGGCCATCGATCGGGGCTGTGGACACTGCTGTCATCATACGGTATGTGACTCTAACGCCTGGACCTCATACCATGCCGCAAAGGGCCGCGGGCCCTCTTTCGACCCATTACAAGTGGCAGCCGGCTGAGCGCTCCGCGACTCAATCCAGTAGATTGTGCCTGACCTGAAGGAGAAAAATGCCAATAACGATAGTGGTAGGGACCCAGTGGGGAGACGAGGGCAAGGGGAAGGTCACCGACATACTGGCAGCGCGTGCTGATGCGGTCGTGCGGTGCCAGGGCGGCAATAACGCTGGCCACACCGTCGTCGCTGCCAACCATACCCTAAAGCTCCGACTGATCCCAAGCGGGATCCTCTCCACCCGCTCGATCTGTGTCATGGGCAATGGCATTGTCTTTGACCCTTCTGTGCTGGTTGCCGAGCTGGACGGGCTGACTGCTGCCAGCATTGAGACCGGTCACCTGCGCCTTTCCCAGGATGCCCACGTGATCACTCCCTGGCATCGTGCGCTGGACACCGCCCGTGAGGAACGGGCCGGCAGCGCCATTGGCACCACCAGACAGGGAATCGGGCCGGCCTACGCGGACAAGGCAGCCCGGGTCGGCATTCGCGCAGGGGAACTGCTCAACCAGCCCCTCCTCCGTGAGCGCCTGGAAGAGATGGGTGACCTTCACAACCAGCAGCTAACTACCTACTACAATTCCCCACCACTGGCTGTGGGAGAGGTATTTGAGGAGTTATGTAGCTACGCTGAGCAGCTAGGTCCGTTGATATGTGACACCACCACCCTGCTCCACGATTACCTTGAGGCGGACAGGCAACTCCTTCTGGAGGGGGCCCAGGGGACCCTCCTGGACATTGACCATGGGAGCTATCCCTTTGTGACATCCTCCTCGACCGTGGCCGGGGGGCTGCTGGCAGGGGCCGGCCTGGGCCCGATGAGCGTAACCCGGGTGATCGGCGTAACCAAGGCATATGTCACTCGTGTAGGAGGAGGGCCCCTGCCAACCGAACAGGATGGGGAGATCGGTCGCCACCTCTCGGAGCGGGGACATGAATTCGGAACTGTAACGGGCAGGGCGCGAAGATGCGGCTGGCTGGATATCCCGCTCCTCAAAAGGGCAATAAAACTCTCTGGGGTCAGTGAGCTTGTGGTCACAAAACTGGACGTACTGTCAGGACTCCCTGAACTCATGCTCTGTACGGGCTATAAGGTAGATGGCAACGTAACTCTTACCGCCAATCCCGAGTCTTCCCAGCTTGCAAACGCAACGCCCCAGTATGAGACCCTCCCCGGTTGGGAAGGTGGGATTGAAAAAGCAAGGGGCAAACATGACCTGCCGATGGCAGCCAATGCCTACCTGGAATGGATAGAAGCCCTGGTAGGGCTGCCGATCTCTCTCGTGTCAGTCGGCCCAGACCGGGAAAGCACGTTCGAGTTTCACCAGTGATCGCCCGGTATTCATCCCCGGCAATCGCCTCCATCTGGTCCTCTGATGCCACACACCGTCTCTGGATGGAGATCGAACTGCTGGTTGTCGAGGGCTGGGCAGAACTGGGCGTGATACCGAAAAACGAAGCAGAGCTGATCCGCGGCAATGCCCAGCTGCCAAACCCAGGCCGACTGGCAGGGCTGGAGGCACGAACCCAGCATGAGATGGCTGCGTTTGTAGATGCACTCGGTGAAATGTGTGGGCCCGAAGGAAGACGCTGGATCCACTTCGGACTTACCTCGAGCGACGTGCTGGACACTGCCCTGTCGATCCAGATACGCAAGTCTCTCCTCCAGATCGAGCAGCAGCTGGATGACCTGATCGACACCCTTATCCAGAGGGCGCTTAACCACCGTGCAACACTCTGCGTCGGCAGGACCCACGGTATTCACGCTGGCCCCACCACATTTGGCCACCGCCTTGCTGTTGCCTGTTTTCAGCTTGACCGTGACCGCACCCGGCTGCAGCAGGCGCGACAGATAATATCTGTGGGGAAAATATCTGGTGCCCTGGGAAATTATGCCCAGGGCGAGCCCCGCCTTGAGCAGCTTGTCTGTTCCAGACTGGACTTGACCCCATCATGCGCCTCCACTCAGATCCTGCAGCGTGACCGGCACGCGCAGTGCCTCTACGCCATGGCGTCCCTGGCAACCACACTGGAGACATTCGCCCTTGAGATACGCAACCGGGCCAGGACAGAGGCAGGAGAAATCCGCGAATCATTCTCAGCCACCCAGAAAGGGTCGAGCGCAATGCCTCACAAGCAGAACCCAATCCTCTCTGAGCGGATCTGTGGGCTTGCCCGCTCTATCCGTTCCCAGGTCCAGGTAGGGTTTGAAAACGTGTCACTCTGGCATGAAAGGGATATCTCCCATTCATCTGCAGAAAGGATTGCATTTCCGCAGACCTGTGAGCTGCTCTCCTACAGCGTTGAGCTAATGCACCAGATTGTAAAGGGGTGGCACGTAGACACAGCCAGGATGCGCAAGAACCTTGAGATAACCAGGGGCCTGATCTACAGCGAGCGCATCCTGCACTTCCTGATCCTTCGGGGCCTCACGAGGAACGATGCATATCGCCAGGTGCAGGCTGCCGCGAACGAAACACTCGACGGCGAAGTTTCGTTCCTCGACGCACTTGTCGCCCAGATCGACCCAGCGCTTGCAACGAGAACCGAACTTCTCGAGCTGATGAAACCAGACCAGGACAGTGACAAGCTCGGAGCCATGTTTTCCCAGCTTGCCAGGATGAGGTCGAGGCAAACGGGAAAGGTGGACAGTTCCCGGTCCAGGCAATAATTCATGGAATAAATTCTGATGCAGTTCTCTCTTCCCGCACTAGCGCGCCACCGGGCAGCTGCCATAGCAGTCATTGCTGTCTGGGCAGCAGCGGCAGCACTGCTTACTGGCGCTGCAGTCTCCCTGCCGACAGTAGAAAAAAATCAGAATTCAGCCTACCTGCCTGCATCCGCGCAGTCAACCCGCGTGCAGGAGATTGCAGCCAGATTTCCAGCCACCCAGACCAACGCCGCTATCGTCCTGGCAGTGGCCCAGACTCCCCTGTCAGCATCGCAAATGGCGGTAATCAGACAGGCACGCACAAGAGTGTCAAAGCTACCTGTCCTCGGAGCGTCGGCACCAGGTCCAGTTACTGTCTCCAGCACGGATACGATGGCATTCTTTCCCGTCCAGCTACCGCGCTCGCTCTCGGAAAATCGCATAAGCTCGTATGTAACTTCCATTGAGAGGGCACTGCCCGGCCCCCATACGGGCCTTGCCTTTTACGTAACCGGAAATGCTGGAATCACGGCAGCCGAGTACTCCGTATTCGGCGGGATCGACGGTCCGGTTCTTCTGGCAGCAGTAATTGTGGTAGCCATCGTGCTCCTAATAACCTACCGGAGTCCGGTGCTATGGATATTTCCCCTCGTGACCGCGTCAACTGCCTTGCTGATAACTGAAGGCCTCATCTACCACCTGGCCCAGGCGGACCTGATTGTAAGTGGCGAAACCATTGGGATCCTGGATGTCCTGCTGCTTGGGGCAGCGACGGATTATGCACTCCTGCTCACCTCGCGTTATCGGGAGGAACTGCGCAAGGAAAAGGACCATCGGGTCGCACTGGAAACGGCAATGAAGAGGGTGATTCCAACTGTCGCATTGTCCGGTGCAGCGGTAATCTGTGCGCTCTTGTGCCTGCTGCTCTCTCCGCTCAAAAGCATAAGTGGCCTCGGACCCACGGCCGCCATTGCCATCGCCCTGGCGCTCACTGCACAAGTGACGCTACTGCCAGCCGTACTTTCCCTCTGTGGGCGCTGGCTGTTCTGGCCCACGATCCCAAGGCACAGCCTTGAGCACCACCGCTCCCACCCCCTGTTGCTCGTGCACTCCGCCCGCATCATCAGTCGGCACCCAAGGAAGATCTGGATAGCTACCTGCCTTCTTCTGGCAGTATGCTTTCTCGGCCTGCTGACGCCGGGCATTGGAACGCTTGGGATTGACAACAGCTTTACAACCTACCAGCCTGCCATTGCCGG
>JAJZMA010000014.1 GCA_021850405.1 bacterium | reverse complement strand
AAAGGTCCAGCTCTTCACCATGGACCTCTCCTATCTTTCACTAGGAGCCGGAGTGAGCCAGCTTACTGCTGGTTTGCAGCCTCACGATGCCAACCTGCTGGGTCTGGTAAAGCCGATGTTTGAGCTGGGGCTACCTGCAGCACCAACTGATATAGGTGCAGTCGATCTGGCCATCGGACGCGCTGCGACAGCGATAGAGAATGCGGGATGGAAGGTAGTGAACAGTGACTACAGCACCGTTGGTGGTGCAAAGGGAGCGGCTGAAGGCTGGATTCACGCACTCATGTCAGCATGAGAGTGAGCATGAGGGGACAAGGCAAAGTGGACCAGGGATTTTCTGTACTACCAAAGCGTATTCCACTAGCCCGCTCCCACGCGCTGAGGGAAATCCAGGCCAGGATGTTCCATCCTGCACTGGCAGCGTGCCGTAGGCTAAGATCCAGGGCAGGGCATGGATATGCCGGCCAGATGCGCCAGGGCATCGCCAGCCGCGAAGACAAAAAGAGGAGGGTAGCTACTGTGAACGCCGACCAGGAAATCAGCCCGGCAGGTGGCACCAGGGAAGGAGACCATGTAAGCTGGTGGCGGGCAACGAGCATGTTCCTCCTTGGAGTTGCAACAAAGCTTGGCGGTGCTGAATCGGCCTGGTTTGATCACTGTGGGCATGCCATCGGCTGGCTCATGGTGCGCCCCAGCTATTTCCGGAGTGTGAGGCGGCCCTATCTGGTTGCGCGACTGGAGGCGGCAACCAGCACCCAGGGGCGCTGCCTGGCCAGGGCGAACCTAGTTTTAAACTCGATGCTAACCGGTGCTGAGGGGGCGGTAAGGTCAGTTGGCATCGTCTCTTCTGTGATCGCGCTACCTGCAGTGGCACTGCCCATCGGCGCCGCAGCATTTGGCGTGGGGGGCGCGGCCGTGCTACTCGCGCTCCCGGCAATACCCGGCCTGATCAGGGCGGGTATTGCCTCTGCCAAAGACCGCAATACCAAAGGTGGTGATGCCTCCCATTGCAAGCCTTCGCAGCGCTGCGTCTACCATGGTCTGGACAGCGATGTGCCAGCGCACATCGTCCGGGGAACATGGGACCTGGCCGCTGGGAAAGATCCATCGGAGCGGCGTGCAAGCCCTGGAAACTCCACTAGGCTCCATGATGCAGGTCGGCCGGGAACCAGAGTGCCATCAGCAAACCAGGTTCCGGGGCCAGCTTATGCCGAGGCCTCGTCACGACGCGCCGTGTCACCAGGGGCGAGAGAGCTCGCCTGAGCAGCACACAGGACAAGCTTCTCCATACTCCGCCCTCACGCTGTCTGGCGACTGACCCTGATCCTGTACAGGCGAACTACTTGAAGGCACTTGCACAGCTGCAGCCTTCCCTGCACCAGGCGGGGAAAGAGCGACCGCATGTTTTTTGGTCCCCTTGCATTGTCTGCCCCATGTCCCTGTGCCTGTACCAAGATTGAACCTAGAGACCAATCCTGGGCCTGGCGTAACCAGGCTGGTTCTGACAAGGAGGTTGACGATGGCAAACACCCTGAGCCCTCCGCGGGTTGCACCCTACTGGCCCACCCCAACCCTGGTTACTGAAAGGCGGTTTACAGTCCAGGGAGACGCTGAAACCGCTCTGGTCGCAGTCGGCATGGACGCCAGGAGAAACGGCATCACCCTGTTCCCGTTCGACGGGAGCCCCGCCAACTTCCTTACAGGGCGTGGTAACAACCGGATTCATGGGCGCATAGACCTGGTGCCGGCCCCTGCGGGAAAAACTATGGTCCAGCTGAGAATCCGTCCCCTGGGTCGGGTGCTTGGGAGCGAAGTGAATACGACTGGAAGGGCTGAACAATATCATCTTGTCTGCTGGCAGATGCGCATAATCGCTGAGGCTGCCGCGCTGGACCTTACGCCTGCGCAGCGCAGGGCAGCACAGCTCAGTATGCTGCACGCTGCCCAGCCCTCAGCCACCCTGCCATTCCCCTTTGATTGCACTGCAGCAGCGCCTGCCGTAGGTCAGCAGGCAGTACTGGACAGCGAAGTGACGGCTGACCGCCTGGTAGAAGCCTTCAGGGAGCACGCCGCCATGCTTGGAATAACCACCATGCCCACCGAAGCTCCGTCTGAGCTCGCCTGGATGGTGGGGGATGGCAAAAAGAGGGTGGTTGGCACATTTCAGGCTCTGCCGATGACAGTCGGAGCCAGGATCTGGCTCACGTGGAATGGGCATGATTCCGCTGCAGGAGCTGCAGACCCAGGGAGCGACAGGGGACGCAACGCACCCGCCCCCGCAGAGGAGATGCAGCAGTTTGTCAAGAAGCTGGTGTCTCATGTAAAACTGCTTTCGGCGCCTATGGATGGGTTTTCACTGTGACCTGGCCGGAACGCTGGAAGGATGCATAGCAGAATGGATCGCGCACCATACTATCCGAACCCAAATATAGACAGCGAGCTTGAGTTCACCATGGGCACTCCAGCCGCGCCACTCTTTGCTGCAATGGTTGAACATGCACAAAAGCATGGCGTCACCCCTTTTCCCATGCGTGACCGTCCCTTCTGCTTTATAACTACCTCGGGTAGGCATGAAACCTTCGCAAGTGCCAGCTTCGAAGAGGTGAGCAACAGGATGACTCGGGTGCGCGTGCACCTGAGCGCCCTCTCCCGGGACGAAGAAGAAGAGTCAGACGGGATATCCCCAGGTACCCAGGAGGCACTCAATGCCTGGAAACGGGAGCTGACCCTGGTGGCACACCATATAGATGCACGGCCCGCATTGCGCAAAGAGGCGGAAACCAGGTACCTCTCAGCCTCGCGCAGCTACGTGGATCATTCCCAGTTTCCGTTCCATCTGGCAGCGACAGCCCTCTCGGCAGCCTGTACAGGGCTCGCCATCAATACCGATCCCGCCTCGATCAGGCTGGCATTCATGGAGATGGCGCGCATGCAGGGTGTGCAGCTATTTGCATCCAGGGATGGCCGGGACCGGGTCACATGGCTTGCCCGGTCGGACGAGGAGATAACTGTTGGTACTGCTTTCTTCACCAGGCAGGGCAACAACACATACGTCGCACTGGAACACAGGCTGTACAGGTTCGACGCTGCTGGATGTGCAGATACCGCTGCCCCCTCTGGGCTGATGGACAGGGAAGACCTCAGAGGGCTATCTTCAAAACCCTGGTCTGAGTTCCTGACAAAGCTGACCAACCACGCAAGGCTCATGCAATCTCCATATCCCGGCCTGGGCCAGTAGTAGAAAATCATCCCTGGCAGCCCGTCCCGCCTGGCCACACCACTGGAACAGGACCCACCCGCAGGGGCCAGCCGCAGCAGTCTAGACTGCCATTCTCAAAAAACGGGCTAGATGCCGGGCTGCAGCAGGGAGGGTTTCCCTGCCAGCAAGCCAGACACCGCGTGGTATAGTTGCATCAGCGCCCATGTGGGTGCAGCAAGTGGGTGTGAACCCCACCTTCCGGGCATGCCTTGGAGGTCCAGACAGATTCAGGGCTGGATTGCGAACGTAATCCAGCCTTTTATTTTGGGAGAAAAGTCATAGCATTTCGGGAGCTTAGGATCAACGAGCAGATACGGATTCCTCAGGTTCGCCTTTTCGATGACACCAATCAGGAATCGCTTGGCATCGTGTCAATCCAGGATGCACGCGAGCTGGCGCAGCAGAGGGAACTGGACCTGGTCGAGGTTGCCCCCCAGGCAACCCCACCTGTATGCCGCCTGATGGATTACGGCCGTTTCAAATTCGAACAGCTCAAACGAGACAAAGAGAGTAAGCGTGACCACAACGTGATCCACGTCAAGGAGATGAAGCTGCGGCCAAAGATCTCAGAGCATGATTTTCAGACCAAGTATGGGTACGTCAGAAACTTTCTGGCTGAAGGCAACAAGGTAAAACTCACTATAATGTTCAAGGGCCGGGAGATGGTGCACCAGGAGTTTGGTCGCAAGCTGCTGGACCGGATGGCAGAAGAGCTGGGGGACATTGCAGTCATGGATCGCTCACCTCTGGTAGAGGGGAAGAACATGACCATGATCATGAACCCCCTGGGGAAGAAAGCGGGCCGTGAAGGGGAGCGCAAGCCGGCTGGCGCAGACAGGGCCACCGCGGAAGCGCCACGCAAGGAAAGCACATCCCATGCAGGCGCTGCGCCCGATGCCGGGACAGTGCCGGGTGAGGAACCTGCGGCCATCCACGTTCCACTGGACGACCTTCTGGAGAATGCTTCGGTAGAGGTGGAAGAAGAGGCTGACACTGCAACAGACAACACTGCTGCCGCCCCAGGGGATTCATCGAACACAGACCAGGGGGCAAAGAGCCCAGCCAAAATACGCCAGGCAACAAAATCAACTGCACGGAGAACATAGATAAGATGCCAAAGATTCGAACACATCGGGGAACCAAAAAGCGGTTTGAGCTCACGGGAACCGGAATTTTACGGCGCCGACATGCATTCAGGTCCCACCTCCTCGAGCACAAGAGCGCAAAGCGGAAAAGGCTATACAACACCAAGCACGAAGTTCATTCCACCGAGGTGAGGAAAATCACTCGCCTGGCGCCATACCTGTAAAGACAATACCGACAAATGTGATGAAGGAGATCCCATGGCACGTGTGAAGCGGGGTGTGGCGGCCCACGCCCGCCACAAGAAGATACTTGGCCTTGCGGAAGGCTTTTCTGGCACCAGGCGACGGTTGTACAAGCCCGCCAATGAGGCTGTCATGCACTCACTGGCGTATGCGTACCGGGACCGCAAGCAGCGCAAGGGTGATATGCGTTCCCTGTGGATCGTGCGGATCAACGCGGCCGCGAGACAGCATGGGCTTGCATACAGTGAACTGATGCACGGGCTGAAAAAGGCGGGGATCGACCTGAACCGGAAAGTCCTTTCAGAGCTTGCTGTGGAAGACCCGACCGGGTTTGGCAAGCTGGCGGTGGTTGCCCGCGAGGCTCTGGCCCGGGATTGACAGCCAGCCCAGGTACAGGCAAAATGGGCTTTCTGCAACTGTCTGACATATGAATGAAGTGCATGCGGCGGAGCCATCTGAAAACGGGCAAGCAGACGCCGAGGATATTCATCAGGTCGCCCGAAGGGCGCTCGCGGCAGTAGCTGCCGCGGAATCTTCGGCCG
>JAJZMA010000196.1 GCA_021850405.1 bacterium | reverse complement strand
TGAAGCTGGCTGGGGTGGTGACCAGATTCCTGTAGAGCGGCGAGATGCCGTCGACGTCATGGGTTTTGGCAAAGTAGCGCTCGAGCGCCCATATTACCAGCGCGGTTTCGTCTTCCTGTATAGGGAGCACTGGTTTTCCATCACGTACCCATGGGTGCCAGGATGAGGCAAGACATCCGTCCGGGGAATACTTGTGAAGGAAATATCCTTCCTTTCTTATCACTCCTTCACAGAACCTGAAAAATGCCAGCGCAATATTTTGGTACCCGGCATCCAGCAGTGCAGCCGCCGTTATTGCACCGTCACGGGGCCACACATAGCTGTAGCTATCGCGCGCGAAACCGATGATGTCGGAATCGTTTGCAGCCAGTATTCCTCCTTCCTGGTCAATCTGGGTGCGCAGCGTCAGGATGGAGCGGGTGTAGAGGTTTGCAACCTCAGCAGGCAGACTGTCGATGCCTGCGGGCAGTTTTTCTCCCCATAGCCTCCAGTACGTCCGGGTTCTTGAGAGCAGTGAGGAGGGTCCGCGCTCGCAGACGAGCTGGTTAAGTGCATGTACCTCGCCAATGTGGCTGCCGGCGATATCCCAGGTGTAGAACCTGGCAGCACTTCCCGGAAGGAGGGTGTGGTTGAGCTGGAATACCGAATCCACGCTCCCCTGCGCAACGGGGTTGTTGCTCAGCTGTCCATCTTCAGCGTCCTTCCAGGTGCCCTCGCTGCCGCCCATCTCAGCTTGCCCGGCAGCAAATCCGTCGAGTCTGGCTGTGGCGGCAGTCCCTTTGTGGTCGGCTGCCATTCCTGAGCAGAGCAGGTAGAAGTTATCCTTGTAGTGGACCATCGCTGTTGCCCCTGGGTCAAAGTAGGCGGTGTCACCGATGTCATTTCCTCCCATATGGAGGTCGTGGTGGATGAACAGGCGCAGCGCTCTTTCAGAGCTGCCCGTTCCCGTTACGTCGATCTGGCGCACGTATATGCGCTCGTGAAAGTCGATGCATTCGTGGATTTCAATTTCCACTTCCATGGCACGGTGCTGCAGGTGGACAGCAGTGACGAGTGTGCCGGGCTCATAGCCGAGGGTCTTCGTCCAGCCATCATCTCCTGCCCATGAGAAAACGCCGTCCAGCCAGACACCCAGGCGGCTGACGGAGCCGTTGCAATGGCTTTCCATTCCTATGTGAGGGAAGTAGATGTCCCTGAGCTGGTAACGGCTGTCAAAGCAGTACAGCATGCGTCCGTTCCCAAGCGGCAAGTCTCTCGGCATGGCTACAGATTATGGCGCCTTTCGAGAGGGCTCTACATTTCTCCAAAGCAGGGGACATACTGGTGAGCGGCCCTCCTGGCAGATACGGCCCTTGCCTCCGGCCCCCCAGGGAGAGCCGGTGGCCTCCAGCTACTTGCCAGCAGGTGCAGCCTGGTCCTCTCGTGTGCTGGCAGTGTCGCCTGTCTGGGACGGATTGCTGTCAGGGTGGTCATCCAGGAGCAGTTCAGTCGGTGGATGGTACTCCAGGCTCTCCAGGAAGGTGCCGTCGTACTCCAGCCTCAGGAAGCCACCTTTGGCGCACTGGAGGATGTGCAGCGCGGCGTCTGGGCGCCGCTGGGCCTTTATCCAGAACGCCTGGATTGGATCTCCATGGCTCACAAATACTGCGCCCTCCCCAGGGTGCTCGACAAGGAACTGCTCAATGACCCCATTTATGCGGCTGGCCATGGCTTCCACCGATTCATCCGATGGCAGGAGTCCAGGCTTTGCCAGATGGATCATCCAGAGCGGCCGCCGCAAGGGGACCAGTTTGCGTGGTACTCCCTGGAGATAGAGGGCAAAGTGAGCCTCAATCAGTTCACTGGTTGTTGTGATCTCCAGCGGGCCATTCCTCCTCGCCTCTGCGATGGCGCGGGCCGTCTCCTGGGCTCTCTGTAGTGGACTGGCAAATATTGCAGATATAGGTTGGTCCTCAAAGTACTTTCCCAGGGCAGCTGACTGGCGACGCCCCTTCTCGCTTAGGCCAAAGCCCGGAAGATGGCCATAAAGTACATTGCCCGGGTTTTCCACGTCGCAATGGCGGGCCAGATACAGTACTGTGTGGGGTGTTGCGCCGCTCATAGCTTTATCCTATATCGATACAGTAATTTCCCGTCGCTTTGGCGGGCCCTGGGCACCCCACCCTCACAGGTAGTGGGTATACAGACTGCTTTCAGCGGCTTCTACGCAGGAGTGGTATTTATAGAGTCATCCATGCGGCTGGGCGAGCGCCCCCTGCAGGATTTGAACCTGCGACCAACCGCTTAGAAGGCGGCTGCTCTGTCCTCTGAGCTAAGGGGGCGAGATGCGCACCAGGGGTTGGCGCGCGCCGTACATAGTTAGCATATTGGAAGCGTGGATGGTTGGACGGCCGTACGCCATATAATCAGCTTCTCTGTGGTGGCCATAGCTCAGTTGGTTAGAGTGCCAGATTGTGGCTCTGGAGGTCGAGGGTTCGAATCCCTCTGGCCACCCCAGACGGCAGGCGGCAGGCAGCTGGACCCGACAGGGCTGCCTTAGGGGAGTTGTGTGGCTGTGCATGGAAAGGATAACCTCGTCATCCGCCGTATGGCAGCGTTGCTGGTTGACACTGCACTGGTTGGTGCCTACACAGCGTTGCTGGCGGGAGGTGTAGCTGCGGTCAGCTTCACCCCGGTTGAGGGTCTGCTGCGCCGGTTTCTCTCGGTGCCAGCAAGTGGTGAGACAGTACAGCTGTTTCTGCTCACTGCCCCTGCAATGGGCTACTTTGGCGTGGCCGAGTCTCTGGCGCCGGGGGCAACGGTGGGCAAGGCTCTGTTTGGGATACGGGTCGTAGGCAGCACGGGGGGGCGCCTGCCCGTGGCAAGGGCGCTGGAGCGCAGCATGTGGAAGGTTTTGCCCTGGGAGCTTGGCCACCTGGTCCTCTGGCGGATCAATTCTGGGGATGGGCTCGGGGAGCGGGAAGTGATGGGGGCTTACCTTGCTATCTATGCACTTTTGGGTAGCTATGTGGCATCAGCGGTTGCGACTGGCGGCCGCTCCTCTCTCTATGACTGGTTGAGTGCATCCCGGGTAGAGCCGGTCCTGTGATTTTTCCACGTGGGTGTCATTAAGCTGCCTGGTCACACGGGTGCTCTCATCCCCGCTGCCCATTTCGCAGTGGACAATTTACCGGTGGACAGATTTTGCGTGGATCCTCGAGGGTAGTAGGGCAGCTGGCGCTGAAGGGCAGCCTGGAGCATCTGGCGGCTTTTGATTCCGGATGGCCTAGGATAGGGAGAGACAGGAGAGACAGCAGGAGGTAGCGAGCTATGGGTCCCAAGCCGGCCGGGCAGACAGCAGAGGATGGTGCCCCCAAAGAGATGGTGTCCGTGAGGCAGCATGGTGCAGATCGGCATGCCATGGAAGGGCACGTTGCAGCTGGATCCGTTGCAGGGACTGGGCGTGGGCGGCGGCGCAGGATTTCCCAGTTGTACCGGATCCATTTTGCCGACGCAAGGAGGGAGAGGCTTTTTCTGTCTTCTGCATCCTTTTTTATGACTTTTGGTGCCACCCGCACCATCACTCATGCTATCCGCAAGGGGAAGGGCCCGTTTCATAACGTGAGTGCTGGCGGGCTCCACGTGCACCACCTTGTGTTTGGCATAGCGCTTCTTCTAGGTACGGGCTATCTGAATCTTCTGGAGCCAGGACAGACAGGAAGCAGTGATGTGCCGTCCAGGGCCAAGCTCACCTCGTGCATGTACGGGGCCGGGTCAGCGCTTACACTTGATGAGTTTGCCCTTTGGCTGAACCTTGCAGATGTGTACTGGGCGAGCCAGGGGCGCGAAAGCATTGATGCGGTGGTGCTGTTTGGCGCAGCCTTGTCGATGGGGGTGTGGGGGGCACCGTTCCTGAAAAGCCTGGTCCGTGAGTTCCTTGTTCTGGACCATCTGGCGCAGGAGATCTGATCCGCCAGCGTGATGGCCACGGGCGAGGTCCATGGGGCTTGCCGTGAGTGTCCCAGCAGGCACCTTCGCCGATCGGTTATCATGCTGTGGCCGTAGCTAATACCGTGAGGCTGGCGCGCATTTGATGGCCAGCTTCCTTGGAGGATGATGTCAGCGAGCGCCCCACCATCTGTGGACCTTCAGGGACGGGCGTCGAGGGACACCCTGGGGTGGCTTGATAAGCTCCGTCGCGATGCACCATGGTGGGTTTACCCGGTTACTGTGGTCGTGGCACTTGGGCTCTTTTCCCTGTATGCGGCATGGACGTCCATCATCGCTCATCCCTCGTCCTATGGCCCGTACCTGTCCCCGTTCTATTCCCCCCAGATATGGGTTACAGGTCCGGTCTCTCCGGCGATATGGGTTGTGTGGGCCCCGCTCATCTTCAGGGCCAGCTGCTATTACTATCGCAAGTCATATCACCGCGCCTTTTTCTGGGATCCCCCGGCATGTGCCCGTCCAGAGGTGAGAAAAGGAAAGTATTCGGGCGAGACCAGGTTTCCGTTCGTTCTTTCCAATCTGCATCGTTTTACCATGTACATCACTACCGTTGTGCTGGCATTCCTCTGGTACGACGTGGCGCGGGCCCTTATCTACAACGGCCACTGGTATCTGGGGCTGGGCACTGGCATCATGCTCGTAAACGTGATCCTTCTCACCGGTTACACTTCCGGATGCCACTCCTTGCGTCATCTTGTTGGAGGAGGCCTTGATTGCTACTCATGCTCGGCGTATCGCCGGGCACGGAAGAAGACGTGGAATGTTATGACCTGGTTCAATCTTCGGCACTCTGTCTGGGCCTGGGCAAGCATGATTTCGGTCGTTGCGGTAGATGTTTATATTCGACTGCTTATGAGCGGGCTCCCAGACCCGCATATCCTGCTGGGCTAAGGCTATGCCAGAAACAGTCAGCAGCGATGTGCTTGTGATTGGGGCGGGGGGCTCCGGAATGCGCGCGGCTATTGCAGCTGCTGAAAGTGGTGCTTCAGTGAGCGTGGTTACGAAATCGCTTCTGGGCAAGGCACACACAGTCATGGCAGAGGGCGGAATCGCAGCTGGACTTGGCAACCTGGACCATGAGGATGGCTGGGAGGTGCATTTTGCAGATACCATGCTGGGAGGACAGCTTCTCAACAACTGGAAAATGGTCCATATCTATGCACATGAGGTGCGGGACC
>JAJZMA010000178.1 GCA_021850405.1 bacterium | reverse complement strand
TGGAGGAGCTACCGTTACGGTCACTGACAGCTACAGCCCTAGTGGGCTTGAATACTGCTCAGTCCAGGTGCAGTATCCGTTCAATCCGGTAGACATTTTTAGCGCGATGGGATCTATTACCATTTCCCAGACATCCGTGCAGTATCTCTCCTGACCTTTTTGACTTTTCTACAGGAGTGCGTGTAGTCCCTGGGATCCTGACGGTTTTGCGACGGCTTTGTCATAAGTTTGCAAGATCTGGCCAGCCCGGTGGGGGTAGACTGAAGGGGAAATCGGCATAGCCATCTGACGTGAGATTCCAGTGTGATCTGGTGCAGCTGGATGTATGATCGCAAGGCAAGGGTCTGGAGCGTACGGAAGCCACAGACTTTAGGCAGGCAAGATCCGCCACAAGGGAGCATTCCATGAATGGTGCGGGAGCCAGCAGGAGTGAGGGAAGCGGAGAGCGAGGGCAGGTTGCTGTCCTCTTTGCGCTTATGGCCGTGGTCCTGGTGGGCATGGTTGGCCTTGTCGTCGATGGCGGGACTGGTTATATCCATAGCCGTACACTCCAGGAGGTTGCAGACACAGCAGCCGAGTCAGGTGACGTACTGCTGACTGCTGATCTGAAGGCTCTGGGGGCCAACCCGCCCACGGCAGAACCATATACTACGGCCCAGATCTGTAGTGCCATAGAGGCATCGGTGGCTGCGGCAGGGCCCGGCAGCACCAATGTGGGTTCTTTTGCTGCGTACTTTACGAATTCCGACGGCACTTCTCTGGGTGTCAGCATCTGCTCATCCACAGCACCGCTGTATCCGCCGACCTCTCCGCTTGCAACAGGGATAAGTGTGACTCCGGCCAATACTCATCCCACGTTTTTCATGGGGGCGCTGGGCATAAACAATGTGGCAGAGGCATCCAATGGGACTGCAGTTGTACAACAGGTAAACGTGGTCCAGGAGGCCAATCTCGCCCCCTTTATTGCCTGGTATCTGGATTGCCAGATGACGAACCAGCCTCCTCTGGCCGTGGGAGACACCGAGGTGTTGCGGTCCAGCACTTATATCTCTACTTCCCTCTGCGGGCCAGGGATGCAGCTTACCTCCAATGACTTCAAGGGATACCTGCACTGGCACAACGGCTCAGTCACCATCGGCACCACCAATGGGGTTACTAGCGAGGGTGGAAATGCAATAGGTACATCCGATCTTTCAGTGCTGCAGGCAGCTGCTTTATCTGGAACACCTATCGTCTTTCCAGTCGCTGATGTCATTTCCGGCTCTGGGTCTGCCGGCACCAACTTGGGCCTTACGCTATCTGGCTTTGTAGAGATGACGGTACAAGCCCCTGTAGGTAATGGTGCCAGCAGCAGCTGGATTGGAACAGTGGTCGGGGTTGGGGTCATTCCGTTTTCGGCAGAAAATACGGTATGCACAAGTACTTGCACTTATCCCTCTACTGATCCCACCCAGATTGCCCTGATCAACGGCTAAAGCTTCTGCTGGTTGCTGGCCCAGGTGCAGTGCTCGGGGTATTGTGGACTTGCCAGTTCATTCAGGACCGCTGCACAGAACCCGGGGCGAAGGATGGCGAGCCGTACTGCGGGTGCAGTGTGGGAGCGCGCTCTTGAGAGTTAAATAGCAGGGGAGATGGCGATTCTGGATCGCCATCTCCCCTTTGCTGTGCTTTGAATTTTATTCCCTGTGGAGCTGGATTACTTGCGCGCCATTCTTCTGCGTGCAGCTATCAGGCTGGCTCCACCTCCCAGCAGGAGGGCAGCCAGACCAAAGGGTAGGGCCGCACCGGTCGAAGGTGTGCTGGTAGAGATTCCAAGCACTCCACCACCCAGCCCCGGCGTTGAGGTGGGCTTTGGTGAAGGAGTAGTAGGCGTCGTTGTGATGCCAAGGACTCCACCAGTGGGTGTAGGCGTAGGCGTAGGCGTAGGCGTAGGCGTAGGCGTAGGCGTGGGTGTGGGTGTGGGTGTAGGTGTAGGTGTAGGTGTAGGTGTAGGTGTAGGTGTAGGTGTAGGTGTAGGTGTAGGTGTAGGTGTAGGTGTAGGTGTAGGTGTAGGTGTAGGTGTAGGTGTAGGTGTAGGTGTAGGTGTGGGTGCTGGGCAGTTGACCCAGAAGGTCTTGTGTTTTTGCGGGTCCTGGGCCAGATCAAGCTTGAAGTGGTAGCCTTCACCGTTGACAGGAGCGGCCCCCGCAGTGATGGCATTCTGTACAAGGGTCTGTACATTGATCACGCTCATCACATAGTCACCGCTGGCAGCCGTGTAGCTCCAGGTGCTGCTGTAGGCAAGAGTCTTCTTTCCGGATGCGGGCCATGAATAGATCGTGTAGCTGCCGCTCGGGTCGGCCATATCACTGCCCCACAGGTTTATGTTGGTGCAGCTAAGGTGCGGATCCATCTCATGTCCGGAGCCAGCAGGCTGACCGACATTGTCAACCCAGGCGTCCCCCCTGTTGTTGTTTCCACCGCCGGAGCCGCTGCCACTGTTCCCATGGGCAAGCGCGGTTGTCTGGACTCCAGCCAGCAAAACCGCAACGCCCGACAGCGCCGTTATAGTCCGTAGGTTTATTGCCACAGTTCCTCCTCATTACTGAACAGAACAGGTACCCCAGAGCCACCTTGGGGTTGCGTACCTTCTTCCATCACATTTGGGTCAGGTTTTGGTTTCTGATCCCCTCGCCGGTAAACACTAGCAAGGGACGACGGACATTGGACGGACTACTTGCTACCTCCAATATATTATAGATTTGCTATAAGTATAGCGATCTGCACCATGTAAGGCAAAGCCACGGCGGTGATGGAGGTTTCATGGTGAGGCTGTCAGTTTGAGGTCGAGAGCATGCCTGTCGTCATGGGGACAGTCCCGCAGGCCAGCATGCCTTGCCCCTTTCCGTTGAGGGAGCCAGGAGGTCGCACGCAAGGGGCAACTTGCGGCAGCGATATCCAACCTGTAGAGATGAAGGATGGGCAGGGGTTCCTCTATTCTGCCGAGGACAGCTCAGGCAGACCGCTAGCTGCGGCGGTATCCAGAAACCAGGTCAGTCGCCCCGTCTCAGGCTCAACGCGCGATGCCGGGACTGAACCCGCTGCTACGTTTGCGATAGCATTTGCCTTCTCTGGTCCAGCAACCAGGAAGGCGACATCCCTGGCCGCATTTATCGCCGGAAGTGTAAGCGTCAGTCGCTGGTGTGGCTCGTAATCGGCAAGGCCAACTGCTACCCAGCGGTCAGTCACCAGCAGGGCATCGGTACCGGGGAAGAGTGAGGCGGTGTGGCCATTCTCCCCAAGCCCCAGCAGCACCAGATCCAGCCTTGGTGGCGTAGACCCGACATGCGGAAGCTCGTCCTCAAGGATCGCTGCATATTCTGCAGCTGCATGTCCCAGGTCCGGGGCCTCGCCCCGCATCCTGAAAATGTTGCGCGCTGGGATAGGCACCTTGCCGAGCAGGCTCTCTGTAGCCATCCTGAAGTTGCTTTTGGGGTCATCTGGTTGACAGGCCCGCTCATCGCCGAAAAAGATCTTCCACCGGTCCCAGGCAATTCCCTCCAGATAGGGGCTCGCCGCAAGACAGCTGTAAAGCAGCTTGGGCGTACTCCCCCCGGAGAGCGCAATGCTGAAGCTGCTCCGGGTGGCTATGGCTTCCGCTGCGCGCTGGGCAATCCAGGCCGCAGCTTCGACTGCCAGTGTCTGGGCATCATCGTTTAGCACCAGCCGGCCGCGTAGCGGAGTGGTGCCGTTTTCAATCACCAGGTTTGCCATCGCCGCTCCCTCCTACCATCTGGACTGCCAGGCTACATGCGGTGCCACTGCCTGCCATCCCTTTCTATGAACTGGAATGCTTCGTCTGCTCCCCAGCTCCCGGCAGCGTAGTTTGGGGTCATAACCTTGTCTGGGGGATGTGCCCTCCATCCATCCAGAATAGCGGTGCAGAAGCGCCACGCCTCTTCGACCTCATCTTCCCGGGCAAAAAGGGTCGCGTCACCCAGCATGCAATCCAGTAACAGGCGCTCGTATGCATCGGGGGACTGGGTGCTGAAGGCAGACCCATAGGCAAAGTCCATGTTGACAGTCCGTATGGTCGTACTGCGACCTGGAACTTTGGCGTTTATTGAGAGGGTTATCCCTTCGTCCGGCTGGATATGTATTGTGAGAACGTCTGGATCGATTGCGTTGGGCGGAAGGACTCCACTTGGAGTGAGGGAATGGCCGCTGAAGGGAGAGTGGGGGACCCTGCGGAACTGGATAGCCACTTCGGTCGCCCTTTTGGGCATGCGCTTTCCTGCGCGCAGGTAGAAAGGGGTGTCCGCCCAGCGCCAGTTGTCAATGTCCAGCTTCATGGCAACGAAGGTTTCTCGCAAGGAAAGTGGGTTTACCCCAGATTCAGAACGGTAGCCCGGGACGTACTCTCCATTTACGGTTCCTTCTGCATACTGTCCCCGCACGGTATGGTTCAGCACATCATCTGGGTGGATCGGGCGCACGGCACGCAGCAGCTTTACCTTTTCGTCGCGAACAGTTTCCGAGGCGAAGTTGCTGGGGGCTTCCATGCCGATTATCGCGACCAGCTGCATGATGTGGTTCTGGACTATGTCCCGCAGCGCCCCAGATTCCTCATAGTAGGCACCACGGCCCTCGATACCTATCGATTCAGCCACTGTTATCTGCACGTGGTCTATGTACTGGCGGTTCCAGATGGGCTCGAAAATTCCGTTGGCAAATCTAAAGACCATCAGATTCTGAACGGTCTCCTTGCCCAGGTAATGGTCGATCCGGAATATCTGGTCTTCGTCGAAGGCTTCATGCAGCCTCTCATTCAGCGCCCGTGCACTTGCCAGGTTGTGGCCAAGCGGCTTTTCGACGATTAGCCTGCGGATCTTCCCTGGAGCCTGGGCAAGGCCCGCCTTGCCCAGCATTTCAGAGAGCGGCCCAAAGCCACTTGGAGGCACGGCCAGATAGAAGAGGTAGTTGCCTTTTGTGCCCCGTTTCTGGTCAATCTGCTCGAGTCGCTCTCTCAGGGTATCCATGGCAGTGGGAAGGTCTGGATCGACCTGCTCATAGCACAGTCCCTGCTCAAAATCGGCCCAGGTTGCCTCATGGAATCCGATCCGGCTATAGGAGTGGACCGCCTTTTTCATGGTGGCACGGAAAGTCTGGTCGTCACTCTCGTTGCGGCCAG
>JAJZMA010000112.1 GCA_021850405.1 bacterium | reverse complement strand
GGCCATGGTCGCATGGTTTGGCGGAGGCGCGTAGTTGGCAGTTGCAGGAGCATCTGCTGCACTGGTGGCGATAAGTATCAGGAGCGATAGTTCACACAGCCCCACAAACAGTCCTGCAGCAGCGCCAAAGGTCCTGTCATACATTAGGGATGCTGCAGCTTCCAGTTCGTTCTGGTAGAGGCCAGTAAGCACCTCCACCAGAATAACTGCCAGGACAATAATTAAGACAAATGCAAACGAATCCCGGATGAGGACATCTCCGAGCGGCAAAACTTTTCCAATTGCGTCACCCGCATAGCCAGCTGCGGCGCAGGCGCCAAACAGCCCCGCAAACACAAACATGCGCCGAAGCAGCCCGTACCCGTATCCCATGGCCATGTTGGCAGCCAGGACCGCAAGGATCACAAGGTCAATTGTGATCTGGCCCCAGTTGATTGTCATAATCGCTCTCCCTGCTGGTTGCAGTACAGTCTGCAAGGGTGGAGTAGCTCCATCTCGTGCAGCCCCACCGGCATCTTTGCACCTGACAGGGTTCTCTTTGGAGCTTTGTCATGCATTGTGACATTCCTGAGTGCATCTGGAAAGTAGTGCAACACTAGACTGGTTGGGCCACGTGCGGCACGGATTCATACCAGGAGGAGCAGATGGCGCCCTTTGTGGCACGGGAGCAGGCCGACAGCTCTGCCCGACGCCCCTATGACCTGATAGTGGAGCCTTCTGGGCGGGACTACTTGCGCCTGCTGGAGGCCGGGCTTGGCCAGTGCTCCCATGGAATTCTGCTGATGCCGGGCACACTTGGCGAGCGGGGCAGGGGAGTAGTCACCCAGCTGCTGGCACTGGAGGGCGCTGCCATGGGCACAGGCGATCTCCTGCCTCTGGTCAATTTCCCCATCACACGGGAGAGTGTGAGCTTGCTCCAGGGGGCGGTGCGGGGGCTCTTTGGATGGCGCGCCCCGGAACGGCCAGAATCTCTCTCCCTATGGCGTTCCGATGGGAGCCCCTGGCTCGTCTCGGTTGCGCCTGAGCACATCGCGTATATGGAGCTCACCTCTTTTGAGCGGTTGCTGCTGAGCCGGATCGCTTCAGGGGTGGCCGCGGCGCTGGCTCCCCAGGGTGCGCATGCTTCGGTGCTTTCAGCATTTGAAAAGTGTCTTGAAACTGCAGTGTCAGCCATGACCGAGGCGATGGAACAGTACTGCCGGGCCCTGGTGGCCGAGAGCAGGGAAGGAATCCTTGAGGCACTGCTGGAGTGGCTGGAATCAGGTGAGCAGCCCAGACAGAGTGCAGCCCTGGACATCATCTCCAGGATGCATTTTTTTGAGATGAAGCCTGCCCTGGAGCAGCTGCGCATCCGGGTGCAGGAAGGCGTGCAGAAAGTTCCTCCGGTCTATCGCAATAACCAGGTGCTGGCTGAACGATGGAAGGCAAGGCTCGTGGGGCAGCTTAGCCGGGTAATTCTGGAGATGGATTCCTACCGCACCTGAGTGCGAGGGAGTTGCAGGGGGGGCTAGCTGCTCCCTGCAAATATCTTTACTGCGGCAGGACCGAGCAGAATGATGAACAGCGTTGGGAAAATGCACATGACCATAGGCAGCAGCATCTTTATCGGGGCCTGGGCTCCGGCTTCCTGCGCACGCTGCCTGCGTTTGCGCCGGATCTCTTCTGACTGGATGCGCAGGATATTGGCAATGCTGACACCAAGTTGCTCTGACTGGATAATTGCCTGCATGAAGGAGTTGAGCTCCTCTACATGGCAGCGCCTGCCCAGGTCATCAAGTGCCTCGAGCCGGGGTCGGCCCAGCCGCATCTCGTTCAGGGCAATCTTGAACTCATCGGTAAGGGCGTTGGTGTACTTGGATGAAACCCGGTCGAGTGCTGCGTCAAAGCCAAGACCAGCCTCGACACTGATGGTAAGCAGGTCCAGGGCGCTTGGGAGTGCCAGCAGGATCTCCTTCTGCCGTTTCTTTATATTGCTGCTTATGCTGGAATTGGGCAGGTAGTAGAAGACACCTCCAACAATGAGGATGAGCCCCAGTCGGATGATCAGGCTGGCATTCATCAGCCCTCCTACCGCCAGGCCGATGATCACCCCAAGTACCGCCCCCACCATCTGTACCGCGAGTAGCCCGCCTACAGTAAGCCCGTAGGGTCGTCCGGCGAGGTTTAGCCGCTCCTGGATAAGCTGGGCCTGGTTCTCCTTGGTCCGCTTTGCCAGTGCAGCAGCGATCTTGTGAAAGAATGGCCGTATCACCCTGTCGCTGAACGACATGCTCATTTCTACTTCGGCAAGAGTGATCTGGCCTTCTGTGTTACTGAATGCTGCCAGGCGGGCTTCGAGCGGGTCGACTGTGCTCCTGGCCGTGGCATGGCGCCGTTCCAGACCGACAAAAATTGACACTATGGCAACAGCCATAAATAGGCCAGCAATCCAGGCTTCAACCATCGCTTACACTTCTATCTTGGTAACTTTTGACATGATCATGTAGCCGGCGAACATCATTACCGCAGCAACTCCAAGTAGTATCTCCCCCATTATCTGGTGAACCATGGGGGAAAAGTATGAAGGCGAGATAACTGACAGGAGCAGGCCAAGGGCGATCGGAAGGCCGGTGATGATGTAGCCAGACATCCTTGCCTGTGCGGTCAGCGTCCGTATCTCGCCCTGGATGCGGACCCGCTCCCGGATGGTAAAAGCGATCGTGTCGAGTATCTCGGCAAGATTGCCGCCAACCACACGCTGGATCTGAACGGCTGTAACCAGCAGGTCAAAGTCTTCGCTCTCATTTCTCGCTACCATGTGGTTCAGGGACTCGTCCACCGACACTCCCAGCGCTATCTCCCTGCTGGCCCGTGCAAACTCATCTGCGATGGGAGGGTTGGCGCTCTTGCTTACGGTTGAGAGCGCCTGGGCGAATGAGTACCCTGCCTTTAGTGCATTGGAGAGCAGTGTTATTGTTTCACCGAGTTGCCGGTTGAAGGCCCGCCTTCTGCGCGCCTGCCTGAATTTCAGGTAGAACCCCATTCCGAAATATGAGCCTACGAGTGCGATCGGCACCATGACAAAAGAGCCAAAGCGCAAGCTGAGCAGGAGGCCCACCACAACCCCCAGGAAGATCATGGTCAGCAGCCACTCCGATGGGCGCATCTTGATATCTGCCTTGGCCAGGTCTTCCACGAGCTTGCTGGAGCGGGAAGAGCGAGCCATCATAGGTGACAGGAGGTTCCCGAATACCCGAAGCAACTCTCTGGGAGAGGGTGCTTCCCTGGGTCCGGTCTCTACGGGCTGTGGCTGGTTGTTCCCAAAGCGGTCCAGCCTGACCTCCAGCTCATCCTTGCTTAGCTTTATCGCCAGTCCAGCAAAGAACAGAATGATGGCCAGGCCCATCACCACTGCCGCGAGCAGTGTCTCGACGTTCACTTCTGGTTCCCTTTTACTGGCTTTTCGGCGCGATGTCCACAGTTAGCCCAGGACTAGAAACCTGGGAAAAGAGCGGCGAAGTTGTTGAGGCCAAACTGGGCCCTGCTTGAGCTTCCTACGTTGGGGGTTTCCGGGCTGGTCTCATTTGCCTGGGAGACCAGTGCGTAGCCCACGATGCTGGAGGCCTCATTTTTATACATGTAATCGAGTGCCTGGGCTGTCTGGAGGCTTACGGCCACAACGTACACAGAGGGGCTTGCAGAGGTAGCTGCGGCAGCAGTTCCTGAATACTGACCAACTGCAATGATGGGCAGGTTCTGGAATGCATACTCTATGGAACCGTTGCTGTTCTGGACCAGAATATCTATGGCACTGCCTTTCTCGATGTAGAAGCCTACCGCGGTCACGGAACCACTAAGCAGGCTGGGGGTTCCACCGCTGGCTGTGGCGGTCCCCACCGTTGCCGGGATGGCGATGGCAACATCCCCGCCAGGTACTGCCAGGAGGGAAGGGCCCACAGGCGCTATCGTGGTGGATCCAGACGTTGTCACCTGGCTGGCAGTGATGAAGGTGTTGTTGGGCAGACTTACCGAAGCTACCTTTCCTACTACTTCAGCGTATGAGGTCAGCGCCTGGTACGGGACCAGGGTTGTTGGTACCGGCTTTATCGTGACATCTTTCTGGGTGATGGTGGCACCGGCGACAAGGTTGGTGGTTGTGGTTACCACCCCGGTTGTTGGAACCGGTGGCGCAGAGGAACCCTTGCTGGAGCCAACTGCCACCACTATCAGGATTGCTGCAACTACTCCCAGCACCACACCGATGATGATGAGTGGGTGGCCAGTACGTGCCTTTGGATCTGTTACCACGTTTCTTCTTCCTTTCTTCTATCACCAGTGCGGTGACCTGCCAAGCTACCATCGCCTAAAAACGCTAATGCTGTGAATTTTAGTCCCGTAGTGTCTCTCCTATGGGGGTGTCGCAAAAGTGTTACAAAGGGGCGCGGCGCCCTCCAGGCTTGCTGAACCCTCTAAAGCTTACCTGAGTCGCAAACAGGGAGGGAGTATTCCAGGCCGCTCCTGGCCAGGCAGAGGCGCACTGGCTCCCCGTCTGTCTGCTGCGCTCGTTAGGGTTCCGGGCCCATGGAGCTTACCCTTGCTCTGTGAGTCGGGCAGATGTTGGGCTGCACTTGCCGTGCACCTCTTCCTCTGGCCATGTCAGGGGTCGATCCTGCCGGTGGTCTGGGCCCGCATGAGCAGCTCCAGTACGTCTTCGCGGTAGGGGGCAATGTTGACAATCCGCCGGTATACCCGCATCGCACCCGGCACATCTCCCCGCAGACGGGTTAGCCTGGCGATCCGTTCGAGGTAGGCTACCGCCTGGTCTAGCTCCTGGTCATCCAGCAGGATGTCGGCAAGCCGCTGGAGCGGCACCTCATAGATGGGGTCAGCTCGCGACGCCGCCAGATAGCAGTTGGTTGCAGCATGCCGCTTTCCCATCTCCTTGCAGCGGTCCCCCGCATCCAGGCTGATCTCAGCAACTCCACGCCCCCCAACATCCTGCGCTGTCTGTTGCAGCATCGCTGCCGCCTCAGCACACTTTTTCCTTCGCAGCAGGTCATCGATACTCTTTCTGAGTGCTTTTAAGTCTATCTCTTCCTCTTCCTCTTCCTCTGGGAAACTCGCGCCTGCGCCAGTCGAGCTGGGCTGTGGGGCTGAGCCTTCATCTGCGTAAGTGCCCTCCCTGGTGGCATAACCCGTTTTTTTCGCTTCAACTGCTTCAAC